>NZ_JAIXHU010000043.1:0-26017 GCF_025671395.1 Paraclostridium sp. AKS73
TAAAATATATATTAAACTACTATTAAATATATATTTAATATAAAAAGGAGTAATAAAAGTGGCTAAAAATCAAACAATTTTAACACATATGAGCTTTAAGGGTGGTAGTTCCAAAACATGTTTAAATCTAAATTTTATACATCAATTTTGTACAAACTATCCCAATAAAAAAGTATTGTTTATAGATGCTGATCCTCAATCAAATGCATCAGTATTTTTATTAGGAGAAGAAGTAATTCAATCCAATATATATACTTTGAAAGATGGGTTAGAGAGCAATATTGAAATAGATAAGTTAATTATGAAGTCTCCTCTAAGTAAATTTCAAAACTTAGATATTATAGCAAGTAATATAGATATGGTTACTCTTGAATTAGTTCTTAATACAAAAGCCGGTAAGGAATATACTTTATTGAATTACTTAACTGACGATAAGAATATAGATGTTTTTTCAGAATATGATTTAGTATTATTTGATTTAAATCCTGCTATATCTGTTTTAAATACAAATGTATTTATATGTTGTACAGATATTGTGCCTATAATAAACTACGGATGTTATAGCACACTAACAGGTTATGATTTGTTATTAAAAACCTATGGAGATATAAAGAAAGCGCTTAGAATAGATAAAGACGATATAAGAAAACCAGTTATCACTAAATTTGAAAAACAAGAAAACAACAAAATAAAAATGTGGTTAGAGTGTGCTACAGAAAAAGGAATTTTAGGAAATACATTTAAACAAACTATGAGAAAGTCTGTTCACTATGAAAACTCAATATTATATAACGAGTCAATTAGTGAGTATGTAAAAGTTAAAGAAAGAAAAATAAAAACTGATATAGGAATGAAATTTCCGACTTAATAAATGAATACATAGAGGAAGGTTTAATAGTTATTTAATGAAAAACTTTTTAACTATTAAAAATACATTTAATTAAATATTAAATATTTATTAAATATTAGGAGAGAAAGCTATGACTATTGAAAATCCAATGTTAAATAAAAAAAGTAGTTTATTAAACATAAAACAAAAAGTAGATGAAAAATCAACGGGTCAAGAATTTATTGAAAATAAAAATACTGATATTAATGTATTTGACTTAATAAATAAACCCAAATTAAAAGAAGAAAAAGTTATGATTGGAATTAAATTAAAAAAGGAAATTGCTGATAAAGTTAAATCTTTTTCTTATGAAAATAATATGACTGTTTCTCAAGTCTTAGAAGATATAGTCTGTAAGATGTTTGACTCAGTTGAAC
This sequence comes from Paraclostridium sp. AKS73, assembly GCF_025671395.1. Lineage (NCBI taxonomy): Bacteria > Bacillati > Bacillota > Clostridia > Peptostreptococcales > Peptostreptococcaceae > Paraclostridium > Paraclostridium sp. AKS73. The sequence continues at coordinate 1,267 of NZ_JAIXHU010000043.1, forward strand.
TTAATTTAGACGCCTTAACTGCATATGAAGAGAAGTATAAAAAGAAATCAAAAAACTAAAAAATAGATTAATAAATACATAAGAGGGAGGACAATTGTCCTCTCTTTTTATGCATTTATTAATCTAAATTAGATACTTTACTAATCTTGTAGAAAGTTTTTATTCCATTGTTTTTTATCTTGCTATTTCTTGGAGTTTGAAAAACAATAGTATAAAAGATAATACATCTACTGATGCTCCTGCAGCATTCACAATTGCCAGAATTAAAATTATCATAGGGTTTACCCCTAATAAGGTCATTATAATTGGCATTACAAATGACAATATTATAAATGGCATTATAGTTACTATCAAGTATCTATTTCTACTAATTATTTCTTCGGTATAAACAAAACCACCCCATAGTTTTACTGAAATAAATGTTGATTTAGAGTTTGCAAAGTTTGGAATGCATACTAAATGAATAACTTCATGTAAAAATATATACACATATATATATACTATATATATAGGCTTAATTGTAAAAACAAATTTTCCATCATAAAAAATAGAGTTTACAATTGTAAGTAAGTCTTTATTTATAAGCTTAATAAAGAATATACACAAATAAATATTTATAATTGATATAGGTAATGATATTAGAGTTGCTGTAACTAAGTTTCGAGGTTCTTTTAACATTTTCCAACCAGTACTAATCATATCCTTATTTAAATTAATATCTGTATCTGGTATTTTACTTATATACTTCATAAAAATTTCCTTTCATTTACATGTATGTATCTTCTATATAGCCTTATTTTATATCATTTATCATTTTATTGAACTCTTTTTCTGTAAATGATCCAACATGCTTTTCACCATTTAAATAAAATGTAGGTATAAAATCTATTCCAAGATCATCTCTTTCAGACAGAATATGTTTTTGCATCTCAACTCTATCTTTTTTAATAGCACCTAGTTTAAAAAATTCTTCAACATCTTTCACGTTTTTCATTTTACTCCATGATTTATAATTATCCATTATATAATCTACCGTTTCTATTTTATCTAGGTTATCAATTCTGTTGAATATAACATCATCATACTTAAACTTATCAAAATCAACATGCTTTACTACATAATATATTTCACCATTTTTGATTTTATCTCTTAATGTATCTCCTATATTTTCATGTAACTCGTAGCAGTCTATACATTGAAAACTCATATATTCTACCATTTTTATTTTGGCATTAGGATTTCCATATGCTAGTCCATACTTTGTATCTATAGTTTCTTTACCTTTAGAGTATATTGAATATGCTGATATACATATTGCAATAAAAGCAATAAATAAAACTAATTTAATCACTCTTTTTTTATCCATTTGCCCTTTTTCCTTTTTTATATAAATTTTTATAAACCTTCGTTTTTGAAACTATGAATACTAATCCAATAAGTACTACATATAAAACTATATACATAAAAACTAAGTTTGAACTTATATTTAATTTGAAACTATTTTGTGCTACATCTAGTAAAACTCCACCATTAAATAAATTTACACTTTTATTATTCAGCAATGAATATAGTAAATAAAAAACTATACCAAATGGTATAAATGTAAAATATATAGCAGATACAATTCCTAATGTTTTTTCATTTTATAGCCCCCTTCATTAGTTTCTTCATTAGAATTTTTCTAAGTATTCCTTTTCCATCTTGTGTAAAAGGTAATAAATTTATTGCATTAACTGCAAACCCTATTCCTAGAACAAATATCATTATACTTTGTATCTTTATTGAAATTGCTATTATAATGATTCCTATAATACTTGGTATTAACGGTCCTAGCAATATAGATAATAAACTAGATTCGGTATTTACCTTAACTATACTAACTGTAAATCTTCTAGCTAATATATATCCACGAAATTCTTGATTTTGAACTTTGCTAACAACTATATGAATCCATTCATGTATTACAAATCCAACTATTATTGAAAATATAAAAACGATATAACAATCAATAGCATAATCTATCTTATCATTAAACTCTATTGCTAAATTATTTTTAAAGAAGTAAATAGTTATAAAAGTAATCACCCACATTATAAATAACTTTTTTGTAACTACATAAAGTAAAAGTAATAAAGCTGCTACCTTGGAATTAGAAACAGAGTATCTTTTCTTATATACATATTGAAATATACTTAAGTTTAATAATATAACAGCTATTTTATTTCCTATTACCTTACTTTCAACTAAGTTTTTCTCTTGTAAATTTCTTAATATATTGGTTACATCTCTTTCCAATACAGCCTTTTTTACATTATACTTTTTGAGTAGCTCTGAAACTATATCATCTATATTGTTTTTTCCATTCATCAACTTTAAAATTTCATAAGCAACTCCATTTAGCGTAATACTTTTATTTAAATCTTTATCGAAAATTAAATTTTCATTTAAAAGCACACTCTTAGGAATAATAAAAACTGTTTTTATTTTTAATAATGCTTTTATCTTTTCAATTAAAAATGTAAATAGATTCATCTAATCTCTCCTTTATAGATTGAAATATATTATTAAAATATAAATTTAATCTAACTTAGAATTTAACTTATAAAGCTTTGGTATAATAAACGTTATAACTACCACTGCCATTAAAATAATTTGATATATATATGCTCCGCTAAATGTTAGTGATATTATAGAAACCAAAATACATATTGCCGCAAAAGATAAAAATACAATTATATTTGAAAATGGCTCTTTTTCTCTCACTGGAATTACAATACCATATGTATAAATCACTATAATTCCAATTGTCGTATACATTAATCCGCTTTTAAATAACTCTATATTTATACCTAAATATGTAAATACGATAAAAAACAGTATCGTATATAGAAATATCCCAATGATAAGATTACCTATTAGTTTTCCATAAGAAATTAACTTGCTAGAAATAGGAATTATATTAGAGTAAATAGTGAAATTTCTATCTTCACCAAATGAACTTAGTGCAAATATTGAACAAAAACTTGATAAAATTAAATTAGTAATTGTCTTATCTATAGTATTTGGATCTAAAAAACCTACAGATATAATTATGCATATTAGTACAAAGAAATTTGAAATATTAGTCTCACTTCGTACAATATGTTTAATTTCTTTTGTTACAATCCATAGCATTTTCCCTTTGCATTTTGGTATATATTTAAAAAGCATTAAGTTTCTATTATCAAGTTCAATTCCAGAAAACATAATAGTTATAAATACTCCTAAAATCAAAATTATTCCACTTAGAATCAAACATATTCTTGCATCTTTGTAATTAAAATATCCATAACCTGAACACATATCTATAACTGGTAATAAAATATTTACTATTGATATCTTATATGAGTTACTTTTAACTAAAAGATTTTCTAAGTTTATTTTACTAACTAAATAAATAAAAGCATTTATTCCTAAAATAATTGAGGCTAATTCTCTAATAAACTTTTTATGTGATACAAAATACAGTAATCTAATTATTAATAGATAGATAATATTTAATAAGAAATATGTCAATAATGATTGCATGATTACAGATATTAAATATATAGTAATAATTTTTATATTAACCTTGGATCCTATGAATGATGGTAGGTGAAAAAACATGACATAACATAAATTAGTAATAATTATAAAAAATAACTCTTGAATTGTTTGTGCACATATCTTTTCTCTTCTTGTAAGTGGTAACCATTTTATTATTTTGCTATAATTACTAGTATCATTATCTGAGTTAATTAGTATTATGTATACAACAAAAGTAATTAAGGTTACATTTAACATACTGGAAGAAATAAATGAAAAAAACATACTTTTATTTCCGACAATAATAGCATTGATCATAGGAGAAAATATCTTATAAGATATAATAGTTCCAAGAAGAATAAAAAATGGAACTACAATCGATATAATAATAAAATATTTTTTAATTTTATTATATAAACTATTTTTAATTCCCTTAAGCATTGTTGTTAAAATTAGAAATGATTTCTCCAATCTCATGTTTTCTGTCCTCCCCTATAGAAACATTCATAAAAACTTCTTCTAAGTTTTTGCATTCAAATTTTTCTTTTAGAAAATGACCTGTACCCTTTGCCACAGGATTACCTTTATAAAGCATAATAACTTCGTCCGCTAACTCTTCAATTAAATTTAAATCATGTGAACATAATAGTATACTTCCTGATTTTATAAAGCTCTTGAAAAGCTGTTTTGTTATTATAATTGATTCTATATCTAATCCTCGAAAAGGTTCATCAATAATTATTAATTCACTTTCTAATGAGAAAGCAACTATTATCTGGATTTTTTTCTTCATACCATGTGAATATTCTTTTATCAATATATCTAAAAAGTCTTGCATATTATATAATTTTATTAATTTTTTAATTTATCACTTTTATTTATAGAGTATACTGATAAGATAAAATCTATGTACTCTCTACCCGTTAATGATTCTGGCAGTATTAAATCATCTGGTATATATCCAACTTTCTGTTTAAATTCTAGACTATCATTTTTATGATTTTTATATAATATTTTCCCTTCATCACTTTTAATAGTCCCTAATATTAAATTAATCGTTGTAGTCTTTCCAGATCCATTAGGGCCTACAAGTCCTAAAACCTTATTTTTATTTAAAGAAAAACTGAGATCTTTTATAGCAACAATTTTATTGTTATAAGTTTTTGTCAAGTTATCTACATAAAGCATAGTTTAAACATTCCTCCCAGTACTAATATCAATTTATAGACTTAGGTGTTCTAAATTTAAATCTTTATCTTTTGTTATAGTTTAAATTTTTAATATAATTTTAATAAATTAAAGCTTATTTACACTCAATACTAACGTTAAGTCCGTTTTCCCACTTAACTCCGCCAGTGAAACTTCCTTTACCTTGAACTAAGCACCAAACTGCAGCTCCTAAAACAACAGTAGCTCCTAATGCTAAAAGTACTGCTACGAAAACTAAAAACCATGCTTGTTCCTCAGTTATTTCAAAATTATCACACTCTATTACAGGTGCATTGTATTGTATTAATTCCATTTCCCAATCTCCTCCTCAAATTTAATTAGAACACCTAAGTCAAAAGACATTGTTAGATATTTGACAACTTTGTCTTTGTATAAATTGTTACATATCAAAAAATCGTTTGCAATATTTAGCTCGAACAATGTCAAAATTTTTATATAATTTACTCAATTAACACAAATAAGTATCTATAGTAAATATACTTATTCTTATATTTACAGATATTGGAATTACTCTGCATTTTCCTTCATTGTATAAGGATTACCTTAAAGTAAAAAACTTTAAAGTAATCCTTAAAATTAAATAAGTCTGTTTTGCTAAATTTTGTCTTATTTTGTATTTTTTATCATTTTATTCTAGATTAGCTAACTTTTTCTATTTTGGATTTTAAAGTTCGTATGATACTTAATAAGACTTATTCTAAATACTAAAATAAATCTTATTTTAAATAGTAAATCTAATCATATGTTAAAGCTTTATAAAATAGTATATATTTAAAATCAAAATATTTACATTAATTCAAATATAAACTCATTTTAATCCAATTTTTATTAATTTCACTCCATTTAAATTGACCTATTTTTAGTCATATTTATAATAATTACTAATCTGAGTTAAATACAAATATGTAAAGGAGTTCATCATGATTTTAATATATTTATTTCAAACCTTAAGCGTTCTGCTACTAATTAATGTATTTTTAATTATATTTGTATCAATTTTTAAGTTTTTAAAATCTAATAATCAAATCGATGCAAAAATCAATAAATTAAAGATACGGAATAATATGAAGTTTTATATTGTAACTAATTTTAATTAGTTTTATATATTTATTATATTAAAATTTTACTTAAATCAATATTAGGAGGATTTAAGTTATGGAGAAAAAACAATATGTTTGTCCTAAATGTTCAAATACATCTTATGAGAGTGACCAATTTCAAGCTACAGGTGGAAATTTTGCAAAAATATTTGATATCCAAAATAAAAAATTTATAACTATAAGCTGTACTAAGTGTGGATACACTGAACTTTACAAAAGCAATATATCCGATGGATGGAATATTTTAGATTTTCTTATAGGTTAATATCAAATTCAAATAAAAAAGGGATATTAGTAGGTAATATCCCTTTTTTATTTGAATTTGATATTAACCCTCTCATTCTATTTTATAAAAATTACAGTTTTTTCGATCTTTATCTTCCGTTTTTAGCTAAATTTTCTAAATTGTAATATATTTACCCATTTTGATGCACAAAAACTTTCTCATAGCCTCTGAGACGTTTTTATCGATATGTAAACTTTATTCTTTGATAGTTAATATTTTCTTAAAAAAGATTTTTATGCAAAGTTAAAAAATATATTGCTAATACGTATAGTTAAATTAAGTATTAGCAATATAAATATGTCATATTGATAATATATTTTGAGTTAAATAGATTAAATTAGAACAGAAAAGTACCTTTACTAGTCTTTACTATTATTTAAAATAGTATTTAATAGTATTTATAGTATTTAAGCAACAGTAAAAGCCTTGAAATTACTTATACTGAAGCAATTAAAAGTGTCAAGTTGATAGTCAAAAGTGTCACTTTGATAATTAAAAGTGTCACTTTGATAAATTTTATGTGTCAAGTTGATAGTCAAAAGTGTCACTTTGATAATTAAAAGTGTCACCTTGATAGCATTAAAAGTGTCACTTTGATAATATATCAATATAGAAAAAAGTTAACACTGTTAAATTAAAGTGTCAAAATCGTAAAAGTGACACTTTAAAATTATACATATGATATACTAGTTTTATTAGTTAATAGAATTGGGGGATATTATGAGTAATTTAACTGATATAGAAAATCCAAAAATACTTATGAAAAACAATGTGCTAATACAATCTAAGTATAGTTTAACTTTGAATGAAAATAGAATATTTTTGTTAATACTTTATAAACTTCAAAAAAATTATAATGGATCAATGCATTGTGATATTCATTATGATGAATTTAAAGAAATAATAAAAAGAACGAATGATAGAACTGTGAAAAAAATAAGTAGCTATTTAGAAGGTCTTATGAATAAAAGTATATTTTTCATTGAAAAAAGAGAATGATAAATTGATTTGGGGACAATACAACTTTATATCAGGATACCAGTTTGATGAAGAAACTCAGATTTTTAGAATCGAAAGCCCAAAAAAATTTATACTTTATTAGATCAATACTTAAAGACAGGATATACTCCTGCAAACTTAGCTATACTATTTAGTTTAAAAAATTATAATGCTCAAAGACTATATGATTTAATAAGAGTTTGGTCGGGAACTAAACAAACTATAAATTATAAAATTGAAGATATAAAGATGTATTTAATGCTAGAAGATAGTTATCCTCAATATTCAAATTTTAAAAGGCGTGTAATTTTACCAGCAATAAAAGAACTAAATGAAAGTGGTTTTTTTGAAATAGATATAAAAGAAAATAAATCAGGAAGAAAAGTTGAATCAATAGATTTTATAGTAAAAGACTTAGATAAGAGAAAGTACTTCTCTAAAGATGATGTAATTGATCAAATTGGGGAGTCTAATATTTATGAACAATCAAGTGTACCTGAACCATTTGAAGAAAATAAAATAAATTTTAAGCCCGAGAAATCTATTTTAAATAGAGAATTTTTTGTTCCCGATGAAACAGTTTTTACAAAAGGAACCTTAAGAAGTTTTAAAATGGATTTCGAAAATATAGACTTTAAAAATGATTATATGAAAAAAGCATTTGATGATGCGGTTATGATAACTCTAGATAAAGACGATGTTGAAACTATAAAAGCCGTATCATATAAATTCTTTAAGGGAACCTTAGATAATAAAATTTTGGAGTACAAGAAAGAGTGTGAAGAAGATTTAAAGCATAAAGAAGAAATGGATTTATTTTGGTAGTCTTAAAATATGTCAACTTGATAATTATAAAAAAAGTTTAAATAATAAAATGTATATAGATATTAAACATTTCAATTATAGTAGAAATAGTAGACAAATAAATCAAAATGTGTCATATTGATAATTTTAAAAAATAATTATGTATAAAAACTTCAAGTGAAATGCTAAGTGATTGAAAATACTAATGTTTAACTACTTAAAATTATAATGATTTCAAAAAATATTTATATAAAAGCAACACATTGATAATTAAATTTAAAAAGATACTGTTTTTTAATTAAAAACAGTATCTTTTTGATTAACTATAGCTATTTGCTATCTTCAATATCTTCAACATATTCTAAAATATCTCCTGGCTGACAATCTAATATTTTACAAATACTATTTAAAGTTGTAAATCTAACAGCTTTAGCTTTATTATTTTTTAATATGGAAAGATTAGCCATAGTGATTCCAAGCTTTTCAGAAAGTTCCGTTGAACTCATTTTTCTCTTTGCCATCATTACATCTAGGTTAACTATAATCGCCATAATATCTCCTTATATAGTCTTATCATTTTCTTCCTTTATTTCAATTGCCATAGTATATAACCTACCTAATACCAAACTTAAGAATCCTATAGCTAAAGAAATAAATGAAACTAAAATAGCTGGTATTATGTTAAGGGCATAAAGGTAAACCTTAAATAAGTAACATAAAAATAATTGTACCACATTAAATATTAAAATTTCACTAAAAGCACATATTGATATTACTTTTAGATGATAAGGAATTTGCCTAGAAAAAGGATTTTTTTTAGCAATTAAACTGCATAATTTTTTTAATGAGATTAATGCTATTAAATAAGGAACTGCACATATATACACTCCTACAGATAAAATAATAGGTATGTTTGAGCTAACTATACCTAGGCTGCTTTTAAAAAAAGCTGTAAGCCCTAGCGGTAAGAATAAAAGTAGGCAGATTGTTAGTCCTATCCCTACCAAAACAATGTTATTTAGTATTTTTGAACTAATATTTTTTTCCATAATTATGACCTCGATTTTTTTATTTTAATTATTTCGTAATTGATTTTATACAAAACAAAACTAAAAAGTCCTATAAATAAAGAAATAAATGAAATTAAAACAGTTGGAATTAGGTTAATCGAATATAAATAAATATCAAATAAATTACATAAAAATAATTGTACCATATTAAATATAAAAAATTCACTAAAAGAACATAATGATATTATTTTTAAAAAATAAGTAGTTTCTTTTGAAAATGGATTTTTATTATCTATTAAACTACATAATTTTTTAAGTGTAATTAATGCTATTAAATAAGGAATTATACATATATATATTCCAGTTGAAACAAATAAAGATATATTTCCACCTACTAATCCCAAAGTATTTTTAAAAAAATAGTTGAGCAATAAAGGTATAAGTATAAATAAAATTAGAGTTATACTTATACCTATTGAGACAATATTGTTTAAAGTTTTTGAACTAAAATTTTTATTCATTACTTTATATCCTATTTTAAAATTTAAATTATATCTATTGTCTAATATGTTTTTTCTTAAATAAAAATAGCATAAATCTAAAAATTAAAGCTAAAATTCCTATGAAAGAAAATAACCAGAATGTAGGTATTAAGAAAAATGGTTCTATAAGAGTTCCATCTGCAGCAATTTCAGATCCTATAATATTGAAAATTACTAAGCATCCTATTGCTATTAAAAATGGTATTGAATATAATATATTTTTTTCATTGTAGACTCTCCTTTAAATTTGCTTTAATTAAATTATAACAGTAAATTATAATAAATCAATATTAAATTATTGTTTTCAATAAAAAAATATTCTTTAGGAATATATGAATATAAATCAAATGATGAAATTGCATAAAATATTATATAGATTTTAATTAGATATTTATATGAAATAAGGTTAAATAATTTATAATTATAAATAAAAAAGGATCTAAAAGATCAAATAATAAAAATCTTTTAAACCCTTGTTAAAATGTATAAAAATAATATTGATTAATTGATACATTCATAAAGTAATTAATCATAATAACCATTAATTACTTTAGAGATAGTACATATACTCCAATTAGAAATATTGCTTATTTCTCTGTAAGTATACTTTTTCATATTGAATAAATTTTTTATATTGTCTATATCATTTTGTGATATTTTTTTACTTCTTGGCTTTAAATTTGGATTAAACTCTTTAAGTTGATTTTTTAATTTGGCTATTTCATTTACGGATTCTTTATAGTATTTTCTCCACTCATTAATAAGATTTTCTTGCTTTTCCATTTCAGATTTTAATTTAACAACTTCTTCTTCTAACTTTGAAATTTTAATTTCGAGTTTAGTTTTTTCAAATTGAAGTTTTTCAACTTGCTTTTTATTAGATAAACTAATCATAAAAAACCTCCGTTAATAAGCTAATTAACATTAACTGTAGTATATTATAAAAAAAAATCAACTATTTTTTGAAAATCTAAATTTATTATTGTTAACAAGCTAAATAACAAATAGAGAATAAAAACTATTAAATTCCTAGTTGAAATAAATATTTGGAAATATGAAGAGCTTTAAATATTTATGTGTAAACTAAAAAGCTGAATTGAATACATTATTAGTATGAATTTTTAGATATTAATTAAATTAACAAAAAAAGATTGAACAGAAGGGGTAGATTGACACATGGAGGAGAAACACAAAGAAGAGTACTTTAATATTATTAAGGAAATCTTGGGTACTGAATCTAACATAAGTAAATCCTTTGATGTATTACTAAATAAAATTATACTAAATGAATTTGATTCTATAGATGACTATAACTATAAATTAAATTTAATAAAAGATATTTTAACATATCATAACGAAAGAACGTATTTATTACAAAAAATATTGCATGATTATTTAAATTTAATTACATTTCAAATGAGTTTAAAGATTTAAATATTAATGATAATACATCTAAAGATAATTACATTAATAAAAATAATTTAAATAAGGATTTAGAAGAATTAAAAATTGATGATGACTATGAAATAATAGATAGGTGCAAAGTAGATTAATACTTATAATTTTGTATATATACAATTTAATCATGCAATAAAAAAGATAAATAATACATTTAATCTTTTTTATGGTTTCTTGTTTTTTGTTGAAATAATTTGTTATTTTTAAATGAGATTTTTATAAATGCAAATATACATAAAATAGAAAGTAAAAAAAGTAGTATATATGAAAGTAAATTTTTTATACCAAATAATAAAATTACATTGATAATTAAAAAAGTTCCATAAAAAACATACTTATTTGCATCTTTATCATCTGTATGATTTAAACTTAGTGCCAATATAGACAATAAGATAAAAATCAAATTTGTTAGCATAATTATCACCTACAAAGTTATTTTTATTTAATAAACTACTTTAATATGTATAGTAATAAGTTATACCCGTATATATGTTTTTGTAGCAGAAAATTCATATATATGGACAATATATTAATACTTAATTATATTTAAACTTTTAAATACTAAAGATAACAGGAAGTACATATTAAATTAATTTTAGTATTTAACTATTTTAGTGATTTTATATTTTCAATTATATGATCATGTATTTCAAGCAATGAATCGATATCTTTAGAATCTAGACCATCAAGAGCTAGTAACATTGCTTTATAAGCATATGCATTATTTTGTGATTGTTGGTAAAGGTAATCACCTTTTTCTGTAAGATTTAGTATAATCTTTCTTCTATCTATTGTTGTTGATTTTCTTTCAACTATATTTTGTTCAACTAATTTATCTACTATTAAGCTTACAGAACTTTTTGAAAGAGACATTGACATTACCTCAGTAAGATTTTTTAGTGTTAAGTCTGAATTTGTAGCTAATGCATTCAAAATAGATAATTGTTGTATAGTCATACCCAGTTCATGAGCATTTTTTTTTGTAAAATCACTAGTTTCTTTTATCACTGAATAAAATGATTGCAATACTTCTATTGCTTTTTTAATTTAGCGTCATTATAATCCATGAGTGCCCTCCAAAAATATTTTATGTTTAAATAATTTTAATATAAAACTATTTAAACATAAAGTATTTTTGATGTCAATTTTTATATACTATAATTATAGTATATAAAAATCCATCAGAAAACATTAATATGAAGTCTGATGGATTTACTATTTAATATATAACTAGTACTTTAAATTAGGATCTTTTCTGTATTTAGTATTGTCCTCATATACATTAGCTATTTTTAATAATTTACCTTCTTCAAATTTAGATCCTACAAAAGTAATACCTATTGGTTCTCCATTACTTTTATATCCAGCAGGAACAGTAAGAGCTGGATAGCCTGCAGGTGCATATGCGGTTGCAGCTTGATTACTTAAAGATACTATTACATCTGCATTTTTTAATATACTATCTATTTCTTTACTAGCTATGTTTTTATTTGACGCAACTAGGTTTTTATATTCATCAAGAGACATTTTATTTGCTAGAGATTTTTCTAATAAATCTTGTCCATAAGGAGCTCTGTTTTCTAAATCATCTTTATTAATATTAACTATATCTTTTAAACTGCTTACACCATTAATCTTAGCAATTTTTAGATACTTGTCCATATCAAATTTAAACCCAGCCTCTAAGGATTCACTCATTTTTACATTGTTAATTTCATCAGAGAAAGAAACTATATGAGTTTTAGCTCCCATATTTTTTAGATCTTTTTGTATACTATCAAAAAAAACTAAGTCACTACTTCTAACAGCGAGCGGTTTCAGTATAGCTATTTTCATGCCTTTTATTGATTTTTCATTTAAATACCTAATATAATCTTCATCTAAGTTTTTAGAGGCTATCGTATCTTTATCATTTGTATCATATCCATATATAGAACTAAGTATTAAAGCCGCATCATCAACATTTTTAGAGATTACACCAGCTGTATCTTGTGATTCAGCTATAGGGACTATTCTATCTCTACTAACCAACCCTATAGATGGCTTTATTCCTACAACAGAATTCTGACTAGATGGATATATTATAGATCCAGCTGTTTCAGTTCCTATTGATGCAACAGAAAATCCACTAGCAACAGATGATGCTGATCCAGAACTAGATCCTCCAACATCGAACTTACCATAAGGATTTTGTGTTTGGCCTCCTAAAGCTGAGTATCCACTAGAGGATTTTGTTGACATATAGTTTGCAAATTCGCTAAGGTTAGTTTTACCAAGTATAATAGCGCCTTCTTCTCTTAACTTTTTAACAATAAAAGAATCTTCATCTAAAATAGAATCTTTTAAAGCGTAAGAACCTGCAGTAGTATGCATTTTATCTGAAGTACCTATATTTGCTTTTAACGTTATTGGAATACCATATAACTTTCCAGATCTTGTTCCTTTATCTTTTTCTCTTGCAATTTTAATTACATCTGGATTTAATTCTATTATTGAATTTAGTTTATTTATATCATATTTTTCAATTTTTTTTAAATAATAAATAACTAATTCCTCACAAGTAAGTTTTTTAGAATCATATAGAGATTGAATATCTTTTATATTTGCATTTGATATCAAATCACTAATGTTCTTGAATTTTAAATCACTCATTTGATCTAATTCAGCTTTAAATTGATTTATATTAATATCATTTTTTGATTTAGTAACTTTTTTTTCATCATATTGCATTTTAACTTGTTTATTAACACTATCTTCAATCATAAACGAAGCGAATTTAACCATTATTTTTTGAAAATTAAAAGCTACAACAACAATAAGTATAACAATTACTATTAATGAATATTTTAAAAAATTTTTCACGATTTCTCTCCTCATATTTATAATTTAAGACTAGTTAATTTTAATTAAATTATAAATTAGTATTTTCTTATTTTTTAATAAAAACTAGTAGCTATTTTTTTAGTGTTACCTCCTTGAGGCAATTCTATCATAGAAAAAAGGAATTAAATCTTAATGTTTTCTTTCCTTAAGTGTCTTTTTCGTAACATAGATGAGAAGATGTTAATATATATGAATTATTTTGATTTGATTATTAAAATGAGAATGTAAAATTTGTAATTAAGATTAAAATGGAGATAATAAAAAAGGTGACCTAAAACTCAGATCACCTTTTTAGTATCTTTAGTGTTGTAAAATTATAAATAATTAAATCAGACAATCGTAAATCGAAACATTAGTATTTGAGCATTAAAAAGTAAATAATGCGATGGTTGATATTGTAGATAAAAATCCTAGAATTAATCTCCTAGAGTTAAATCCTTTTTTATATCTAATTAAATATAGAAATAAATTACAAAATAATAAAATCATTAAAATTTCAAGAACAATTTTTTTTACAATAAAATTAGTCGGCAAAGCTGTAACTGTTATAAACAGCTCAGATAAAGTAATTAAACTTAGAACTATAAAAATTGATTTTTTTCTTAGTACTTTTCCTTTTTTAAATAAAGTAAAAAATAAAGTTAATAGACCTGTTAGTATAAAAAATATACCTATGATTGTCATTAATAAAAATACCATAAATTCTCCCTTTTTAATTTTAAATATGCATGTAGAGTAGAAATAATACTATTAAACAGGTTATATTATTTAACGATAACATGACAAACTTAATAATTATGCATTTTGATATAAAAATTAGTCTTATATTTATATACTATTTTTCATTATATAGAGACCGATAAAGTTATAATACGGCGATAATATCAATTATTATATAGTAAAGTTAATAAATTATTATTTTATAAATCATAGTTATATGGTTTTAATGTTTAGCTAGGTTACAAAGCATTTAGAATAGAATTCAATTGCATATTTAACTTGCTAAATTCTATTGTATAACAATATATTTTACCTAGTTATGGAAATATATTGTTATACAATTTAAAAACAAAAGAATGCCTAGATAAATCTAGGCATTCTTTTGTTTTTTTCTAAACTTTTGAATTTTTTAATTAAAAATAAATTGAAAATTATAGTTGAGGATACTAAAATGTCCATGATAACAGTAGAAAATTATCTACATGGTAGAAATACAATAAAACTAAAAGTAGTTTTTTAAAAAATAATATATTCATTTTACCTCCAAGTTTAATATCCCTAGAAATTAATTTATTCTGTTCTAATAATAATGGTAACAATTAATTTATTAAATGTATGTTAAATTAATTTAAAGTTATTAGATTTACAAATTCAAATTTTTAACATGAATTTTAAAACTATTATTTTTCACATATGATAAATTGATTTTAAACTTAGTATAAAACTTTAAAACAATTAAGAAGTATAAGTCATATTAAGATTTAATAAGTATTAAATATATTTAAGCTGTTAGAATTTGAACTTTTGATAGATAATTAAATTAGTAAATATGTATTTTATTATATTAAAATTAATGAGTTAATTTATTCAATTTAACATTTATATATGATAAAATTAAAATAAAAGGATGTGATTATATGCGAAGCATTTTAGTCCCTATTGATGGTAGTGATAGAAGTCAAAAATCCTTAGATTTTATATTAAATGAGTTTTCAAAAGAAAAGGTTAAGATAACCTTGATGTGTGTAAATGATGTTGTTTTAACTAATTTAACAAATCCAATGATTATAGATATGAAAGTAAAAGAATCTGAAAAAGAAATAAAGAGTATGTTAAACCGTTTAAAAGGTAAGCTACAAGGTTATGAAGTAAAAACTTATTATACTATAGGTGATGCAGGGCAAGAGATTATAGAAAAGTCAATAGATGGCAAATTTGATTTAATTGTTATGACTAAATCAACTAAGAAAAACTTTATAGACTCAATAGGGTCTGTAACTTTATATGTAGTTAAAAAATCTAAGTGTACTGTAGTTATAGTTCCAGAATAAATTATTTTCATTACAGATATAAAAAAAGGAGCATTCAAATGCTCCTTTTTAATATATAAAAACAAGTTAAACTCTTATAATTACCTATTTAATATTTCTATAATATAAATAACTATGCATTTGCATTAAATTTCTCTAAAGCCATTAACTCTGTTAATTTTTTTCTCATTAGGATCAATAATACTCCAAAAACGCTTACTACAATAGTGATTAAAACGAATATCTTAGTATATCCCATAGTTTCTGTGAAACCAGCAACTTTACCTGAAATTAAGTTTGAGAAAAAGAAACTCATATACCATGCTCCCATTGCAAGTGAGCTATATTTTTGTGGAGCTAGTTTATTAAACATAGCCATTCCAATAGGAGATATGCATAATTCTCCAACAGTTAATAAGAAATAAGCTAAAAGAATAAATAGTATATTCATTTGTTTACTTCCATCAAATACTCCACCTAAAGTTTTTATACCTAATATTACTGTAATAAATGCTGCAGCTGTAAGAAGCATTCCTAGCCCCATTTTAGAAGGAATAGATAAGTCTCCGTGCTTTGATTTAGATAGTTTAATCCATATACTACCTAGTATAGGGGACAATACGACACACAATATTCCATTGAAAGATGTTAACCATGGAACAGGAATTACGAAACTTCCTAAATTTCTATTTACTAACTCATTCGATAATAATGTAAAAGATGTTGATGTTTGATACCATGCAGTCCAAAATAAAACAACAAATACAAATAAAACACCCATTGCTTTTAATCTGTTTTTTTCAACTTGAGTAAGAGCATTATGTGCACTTTTTTTATTAGATTTGTTTTCTTTCTCATAAACTGGATATTTACCTTTTTCACCTAACCATTTTGGAGATAGGACTATAAGCAAAAAGCAAACAATAAACATTGCTATAGCTGCCATTAAAAAAATATATTTATATCCATATGCTGCTATTTCTCCATCAGATGTTAATTTGGCAAACCATTTATCTGATATAAAACCAGCTATAATAGGACCAAAGAAAGAACCTATATTTATAAACATATAAAAATACTGTAAGCAGCATCTTTTTTTGATAGCTCATCTTGATCATATAAAGTACCTACAAGTGAACTTATTTGCCCCTTAAAAAATGCACCTGCTATTACTAATACTATTAATCCGGACCATACGCTTGCCATATTTGGCTTTGCAAAAATAAAAGAATATATCCACATGCAGTAATAAAAGATCCTAGTATAAGTGATTTTTGTATTCCAATCCACTTATCTGATATATATCCACCTATTAAAGAACCCATATAGTTTATTCCTTGATATAAACCTATAATTGCAGTTGCTTTCGCTACGCTTAAACCTAATCCATTCTGACTAATATCTGCTGTGAAAAATAATATTAGTATGGATGACACTGCATAACCTGCATAACTTTGAAGAGCAATAGATATATTTGCTAACCAAAGACCCATTGGATGTTTTACCTTTTGTTCCATAATTAAAACCCCTCCCCATATTTATTAGTCTCTAATTATATAATATCACCATATATAACAATGTTTAATTAATTTTTTACATAATTTTACAATAAAATATATTAAAATATTTTTACATTTATAAATTTGTGAAATTTATAAATACATACATTAAACTAATGGAATTATTAATAAAATAAAAAAATATATGGAGTTAAGTTTTAAGAAAGGATTGATTAAAATGTATAATGTGCTATGCATAAATTTAGATAATTATACTTTAATCATGATAAGTTAATGCATAGCACAATTTATAAAATCAATATTTTAAGTTAATGTGTAAATTATTTATTAAACTTTTCAATTATTTCCTTTAAACATGATTTACAAATAGGTAACTCTTTATAATATTCTATGTTTTCTTCACTAGAGCAAAAAGAACATGTAGTTATAGCTTTTTCAATTTTTATATAATCTTTAAATAGTTTTATACTAACAGGGCTGTTCTTTTTTAAATTTAATTTATCTCTCATTTCTTTAGGTAAAACTACTCTACCTAGATCATCAATATTACGATTAACACCTACCGCTAAATCCTTAGAATTTTTTTTCATTGCATTCCTCCTTAAGTGAATTGTTTAAGTTTATTTTATTGGATATTGATGGAAAAGTAACTGTAAAAATTTGTCAAAATAGCTCGAAATGTTGAATTCAAGCCAAAAAAATTTTTATTTACATTAAATCATACTAATATGGAATACATGTAAATAAATTGTGAATTTTATTGGAATTTAAATAGTATGTAATTTTTCTAATTGAAGTTAAATTTATAATAATATAGATTTAAATTTAAAAATTTTTATAAAAAGTAAAGTATGGATCGATATGTAAAATAAGAACGTATAAAAATCAAAGAGAATAGTCTTTTATTAAAAGATACTCTTTGATTTTTATTTTTCCCAATAGAAAGGTCTATTTAGAGTAATGGTAATTTGGTAGCAGAATTTCCTATAGCCGAATTAACTTGAGATTGAGTAAGAAAAAGTGCATTTTCAAGGTTGGCCCCCCTAATATTAGCATCTCTTAAATCTGCGCCAATTAGATTAGCACCTTTTAAATTACAATAGCTCAAATTTGAGGCTATTAGCAATGATCCGGATAGATTAGCTCCTATTAAATTTGTACTTGTAAGATCTAATCCAATAAAATCATACCCTGGGATTAATACTTTTTTATTATTATGGATATTTTTTTTATCTAAATTAAGTTTTATTTTAACTATATTGTTTGATTTTCTTAATATATCATTAACTTTGATTCTATGATTTTTAATATCTATATTTTTCAAATGGTTTGGATCAAGGATTGTTAAGTTTTGAGTTTCTTCAATTATTAAATTAAGTTTGTTTAAGGTAGCTTTATCCAATATAAATGTTGAGGCATCAGCTAAGTACCAAAGCATTTCATGAAGTTGTCTAATTATTAAAAATGAATCAAACATTTGACTTGCTAATTCAGGAGAATCTATCCAACTCTGATCTTTAAAAGTAACTTGAGAAACTTTTTGACCTGCTCCAAAACAATCATATATAGTACATCCTTTTAAACCTTTTTTTCTTAGATTATTATGTACTGAACAATGAAAGTTCGATTGTAAGTTTGCGCATGGTTTACCCGGAACCTTATCATTTGGGAATCCTTCAGATTTTGAAAAATACAATGCAACACAACAAAGTCCAAAACATTTTTTACAATCAATTTTAAGGTTTTTAAATAGGTTATTGTTATTTGTTTTTTTGATATTTTGTCTCATAATTAATCTCCTATTCATTATTAAATAAAGTTAAACATGTAATTAGATTAGTTTTATATATAAAATTTATATATAAAACTAATCTAATTATATTCCTATTTTAAATTTTATACAATTTAAGCATTATGTGAATTAAAACTAAATCTTAAACAAAAACAAAATGGAAGACAAGTGTCCTCCATTTTATTTTACTGTTTATTATGTTATAACCTCATAGATATCAGAAAGTTCTAACTCAGCGTTATATGAATTTATATCATATATAGAAGGACAACAGTTTTCAATTGTTACATTTGGTAAAAATATTGTAAATGAACTTCCTTTATTTAAATCACTTTCAACAGTAATAACTCCATCATGAAGATTTACTAAAGACTTAACAATACTTAATCCTATTCCACTTCCTTCATTTGACCTAGTAAATGACTTATCTATTTGGACAAACTTATCAAAAATAACTTCTTGGTTTTCTTTAGATATACCAATTCCCTCATCTCTTACTACAATCTTAGTCCAGTGATTATCTATGTTTAAATTTACTAAAATAGAAGACCCTTTATTAGAAAATTTAATTGAGTTTGATAGTAAATTTAATATAGAGCGTTCAATCATATAAGCATCGCACTTTATAATATGCTCTTCTTCTTCAGTATCAAACTGTATATTTATACCTTTTGATAAAGCATATTCAACTACAGATAAGGTTACGTCTTCTACAATAGATACTATGTTATAATTTTTAAAATTTGCTGTAAGAGTTCCAAGATCTATTTCAGATAAATCCATAATATTATTTACTAGTCTTGTCATTCTCTTACAGTTTGTTCTTAATATTTTGCTATACTTTTTATATATAGTGTTAAAATCTATAGTATTTTTTATGCTAAAATTATCTAATAATTGTATGGATGAATAAAGTAAGTTAATTGGAGTTTTTAACTCATGAGAAATATTAGCTATAAATTCGGTTTTTCCTTATCATAAGTTTTAAGCTTTTTTACTTCTAATTCTTTTTTTACTACATCTGATATATCTATATATGTAACCGCTATCTCTTTTCTATTACTTGTTGAATTGATTGTTTGAACACAGCAATCTAAAGTTATATTCCTATCTTCAATTTTTATTACACCTCTCCAACAATTATTTAAATTTAATGACTTTATAATTTCATCATATTCATTTACTTTATAGATTTTATCTTTTAAAAGTAGAGTTAATTTATGAAGATTATTACCGCATGAATAATAATCTCTAACTTTTTTATTAGCATATAATAAGTTTGAGTATTCATCGAAAATCAGCATAAAACTATGTTTATCATTTTCTGATAAGTTATAAAATAAATTTAAATTATTATTTAATACTTTCGTTCTAGAGATATAAATAAACAATTCAATTAACGCTCCTATAATTACTATAAAAAACAAATATACGTTAATGATATAGATACTAATTTAGTATAAAATGTTAATCGCGTTGATATATGTAGAGCGTAAATTGCTTTTATAGCAAGTATGAACACACTAGAGCTTAGAACTACAAATATAGCCTCTTGATCTTTTATTGATTTAGCAAATAGACATCCTGAACAAATCGTATATGTTATGGCTAAAAAAGTATTATAAACTATAAAAGCATTTGATTTAAATTCATAATTATAAAGGAACAAATTTCGTTCAAAAGTGCCAAGAAGTATAGTTAGAAATATTACAATAAATATTGAAAAAAATTTATTGTTAATTATGAGTTTACTAACTTTATTATTAGGGAGGATTGAAAGTATAAGAAGGAAAACTCTAATTAATGATGAAGATATTACTATATATAAAGATATACCTAATTCCTTGTAGTAATAAGGAAGATAATCTATATGTCCAAATAAAATACCTACTGATAAACCTACAAACATTAGTAAAACTAAAAAATACTGTCATTTTTTGTTCGATTATAAGAAATTAAACAACTTCCTATTCCTAATAAAGAAATCATAAAATTAAAAAATTTTATAAAATGCAATGTAGATTCTAAATAATTTGGTTCAATGTTTTCTTTAAAAAACACATTTGCAATAATAATAATAGATAAGGTTAGCATGCTTAAAACAACATATACCAATAAATTATTTTTGTTGACTGTGTGTTCTCTATCTATTATTTCCATTATAATACCTCCTACTTTTTATATAAATCCTAACATAAAAATATATTTTATTTTGTCGTTTCTTGTTTATATTTACGAAAATATATTTTATAATTCTGTTTTTATTAGATTAAAATTATAAACTTGAATATGCACTTATAGAGAGGTGTAAATATTTATAAAATTAAAAATATATTAAAAATATATTAAAAAAAGATTTAATACATTTTTAATATTATAAAAACATTTCATTTAATAAAAAAGCTAACTGGAGGACAAATATCCTATAGTTAGCTTTTTTACTAAGCATCTTGGTTGATTTCATTATTGTTTTTGTCAAAATACTTACAATTTACGTAAGAAGATTTTTTGCTTAATACATCAGAATTGACAACAATCATAGATGGACCATATGGTTTAAATGATTTTTTACACTTGTATGTATCATTATTGTAATTTCTACACGAGAAACTTTAGAACCATCAGATATTAAGACAAAAGCTTTGCTACTTTTAGATATGCCATTGTATGTATTATAATTAACCAGAAAATTTTCAACTCCAAGGGTTTCTTTTTTTTGCGTAGAGAATTGAATATCACTTAATATATACTTCCCTTTTTTATTTTTTTCACATATAACAACCCCATTATTATATTTGCTTAAAAATCCTACAATCTTAGAATTTTGAATATAAGTATTATCTACAATGGATATATCTTCTTGATTTGGCGAATTTATTAATTTAGAGCCTATTAAGTATTGCTTAATAGATTCATCAGTATTGCCAGGTATTTTAGTATAAGTACATCCCGTAATAGTAAAACTTGAAATTATTAATAGTATAAAAATTATTTGTTTTTCAATTGTATCCCCCACAAATTCAAATTTACCTATTTATCTACTTACTCCAACTAACATTTAATATCGGCATTATGAGTTAAAATTTAAGAAGTTGATTGACTTAATTTGTTAATTTAGTTACAGATAATTTTTATAATGAAATATAATAACACTTAATTTTAAGTCTATGTTATTATACTTTATCGTTGATTAAATCAGCTTTTACAATAGTTCATTCAATAAAAACACCAAACATATTATCTTCAATATCCATATAACTTGACTTTACACCAACGACTACATTTCCACCTAGTAAGGTTCCTTTAAATCTTAATATATCAAATGCTTCTTGTTTTGCTTTAGCAAGACTATTTTCATAAACACTAGCTCTACCACCTACTAAGTTAGTAATACTTGATATAAAGTCAGTAACGAACCCTGTTCCGATTATTACTTCTGAACTTTCTATTCCTAAGTACTTACTTATCTTATAGCCTTCTAATGAAGGTATTGTTGACAGCATAGTGTTTTTGAAAATTGATTTTGCTTTTTACATTCTTCTTAAAAATTTATCTAGTTCTTCAGTTTTCATTTGATTCTCAATTGCTAAAATTGATTCATTTTTACTTTACTTACATTTGGGGCATATATCATCACCCAAAATCTACCAAGTACCTCGCCGCATTCATTACATTTTCTAGTTGATTTTTCTAAAAAAGCCATAATAATATCCCCCTCAAAACTTTGTATATAGTATTAATTTTACAACAAATATATATATATTTATGTATCAAAAATTTACACTTTTATTATTTAAAATAACTTAAATTTATATATCAAATAAATTTAAGTTATTTGTATCTGATATAATTATCCATATATAAGGAGGAGAGCATATGAAAAATTTAGTAGTTTATTATTCGTTAGAGGGTAATACCAAATTAATAGCAGAATTTATCGCCAAATAAATTGGTGCAGACATAATAGAATTGAAACCTAAAAAAGAGTGTCCATCTTCAGGATTTAGAAAGTATGTATGGGGAGGTAAGAGTGTAATATTTAAGCAAAAACTAGAACTTATGAATAAGGAAATTGATATAAGTAAATATGATAATATATTTTTAGGTACTCCTGTATGGGCTGGAACTTATGCAGCTCCATTTAATACTTTTTTAGATATTAATACTATAAATAATAAGAATATAGCTTTATTTGCTTGCCGTGGCAGTGGTGGAAGCGAGAAGTGTTTTGCTAACTTCAAAAAAGAACTTTCAGAAAATACCTTTATAGGGGATATAGAATTAGTAGATCCATTAAAAAAAGAAACTGATAGTTCATTAGACAAGATTAAGAAATGGCTTCAAACACTAAACATATAAAATATATATTTAAAACTTTGATATATATTGAGTTATAGCCAGATCAAAACTCTTAAAAGAATAAACTTTATAAAATAATGGTAAATTATTTAATTTTAGTGCAAAAAATACAAATTTTACTACAATTTAAAACTTGTGTGACAATTTTGTGATACCATATATATTGAGGGGTTATAGAATTTTAGGGGGAGATGATATAATTGATTTTTGAAGATTCAAGTGAAAATAAAGAGCTTATTAAATATGGGGTGAATTTTTCAAAAAACCTTTATATGTTAATATGGCTATTTCAGCTATTTTATGTTTTGAAAGTTCATGTTTTTTAATATTAAAGTTAGTGCACAAAGAAACTGATGATATATTATTTTCTGCATTTTACACAACTTTATTTTTAATTTATACAACATGGACATGGAGTTCGTTTGCATATGAAATAAAGGAAAAAGACATAGACTATACTAAAAACTAAAATATAAAAATAAAAGGTATGTAAATTTCAATAAAAAATTAGTGGGAATTCAAATTGTATTTAATAGTAATATATACATAAGCTATTAAATCAATTAAAGTGTTCATATTCTATTTCAAGAGAATCATTAAGATAGGAGCTATTATTTAGTAGCCTTATACATATAAAAACAACGGGTTTTCCAAATGAAATATTTTCTTCTCTAGAAAATTCAATAAAACCTATTTTTTTATATAACTTGATAGCTCTCTTATTAAAATCAGCAACTCTTAGACAAATATCTCCTCTATATAAAAAGGTAGTTCTTCCGAAATGAATACATTCTTTTATGAAGTCTAACCCCAGTCCTTTATCAGTATCTTCAGGTCTTATCCCAAGTCCAATTTCCATAAAATTTGATCTAAAGGTATACTCATATATACCAAATAATTTATCATTAGAATCCAATACAGAAAAGTAAAAGCTATTATTATCTTCAAATATTTCATCAAAAGTTTCTTTTACACCTTCTTCTGGGATATTATAAAACGTATAAGGATATTCATATTTCCAGTTTATATATGTGTAAACCTGAAGTTCATCCATTTCTAATATTTTTCTTTTATACATAATAACCTCCATTTTAAACACTCTATGAATGCTCATTTAAAATATATTAGACGTTAAATGTAATAATCCTAGAAAAATATATAATTAATTATATAT
>NZ_JAIXHU010000044.1:0-25807 GCF_025671395.1 Paraclostridium sp. AKS73
TAGAAACTTCGCTCTATACCACTAGATTGTAGTTTCTTTTTTTATTTTCTATATTTATATTATACTATAAAATTTAGAAAATTAAACACGAAAATTAAATAAACTATTAACACGTTAAATTTTTCAATAATTTAAGTTTAATTGTATTTTGCCTACCTTACAAATTTGTTCGATAGTCTTCCACATTGTACATGATATCATATACTCAAATGCTAAGCAGGAGAACTGAACATGAAACAAGATACGAAGGTTTTAATTATAGAGATAACAAAACTTATAGTATCTATATCTTTAATCATTTTATATCTTAATCAACTAATGAAGTGATTAAAAGTGTATTTACTTTAAGTAAGACTTTTAACGTGAGGTGCTAAGATGAAAAAGAGATACAAAGAAAATTTACTTATAACTTATAAATTAATCCTGATATTGATATTCCTTATGATGGTTGTATATTTAATATTAAAAAATAAAATCATATAAACTTAAATTTAATTAAAGGATTTTAAAGCATTATATCGTAATTACTATTAATAGAACTATTCCGAATACATTCGATTATTTTATTGACAAACCATAACTCAACTTGATAGACTAGTTATACAACAATTTCTAAATGAAATCTTGAAACAAATAAAATTACAAATACAATAACAATTTGTTAAACTAATTATTAAACAGATTATTATTGTATTTGTTCAACCATAGAGGAGGAAGTATTTTGAAAATATGTTCATTTTTTAATGTAAAGGGTGGAGTTGGAAAAACAACTTTAACAGCTTTAACAGCAATTAAATTAAGCAAGGAGGGCAATAAAGTTCTAATCATCGATGCAGATACTCAAGCAAACTTAACTCAGTTTTTATATAAAGTATCACATAGCGATAAAACGATGTTTGAAGCATTAACAGATAACTCAAGTGCAGATGAGGTTATAATTAAATCTCCACTTCCAAAGTATTCAAATATAGATTTAATACCATCTGATTTAAGTTTAAGTGTTCTTTCTGAGTTTCTTACAACTAAGACTAATAGAGAAAAGTCAGTTTGGAGATGGTTCAAATCTAATATAGAAACTTTAAAAAATTATGACTATGTATTTATAGATTTATCTCCATCTTATGATCTAATTGCTAGAAACTTTATGATAGTATCAGATTCAATTATAACTCCTTTAGAATATCAAGATATTGCATCTATAAGAGGGTGCGAATTATTTTATAAGAAGTTTAATCAAGACTTAGTAGATATGGAAATGGAAAACACAGCTAAAAGAGCTGTAATTGTAAATTCATACACTGAAAGAAAACTTTCTACTGCAGATATATTTAATGATTATTTAGATCAATTTGAAGATATAAAACAAGATTTATTAGAAAGCAAATTAAGTGATACAACTTTAATCAAGAATGCGATACTAAATAAATTAGACATAGAAGATTATTGTAAAAAAATTAAAAGAAGCCATAAGGTTAGAGAAGAATTCGGCGAATTAATAGAAGAATTAAAAGAAAAGGAAGTGTTATAAATATGGGAATAGATAAATTTTTAGTAGATGAGGAAAAAGTGGAGTTACCTAAAAAAAATTATAAGTCAAAAGTAGATGATAAGTTAAAAACTAAATTCGAAGAAGAAGAGGTAAAGCCTAATTCAATTAACTTATTAGAAATGGAAGAAGACAAGAAATCAAGTAAGAAGGTTTCTATGTCTATATACTTTGAGGAAGATGATTTAAAGCTATTAAAAGCTATATCAAAGTTTAAAAATACAACTGTAAACAAAACAGTAATGAGTATACTAGAAGGGCCTTTAGAAACAACTAAAAGCAACTTGCCAAATGATTTTAACATAGATAAATTAGCAAAGGATTATGATAAAACTAGCAGAAACAAAAAGGCTAGAAGATAGTAATGCTAATGATTTAATTACAAGTTAAATAACAAACTTAAATTAAAATGGTGTAACAAATTATAAATCAAATACATTTCTATTTGATTTATAATTTGTTACACCATTTGTTAGTTCAAACTTTATTCAAATATATATTATTAATTGTAGTATTATATAAGTAAAATTAAGTAACTAGTAAAAGTATATTACTCTTATTTAATGACTATTATTTTTAGAGATTTTTTCATAAAATATTTTATTTAGTAGGAAATCTAAAATATTTGTAGAATATCCATATAAATAGGCTTTTGATCAAATGATACAATCTAAAGCTTAAAGTGAAACGAATTTTTACAGGAGGCTATTTTTATGGATTTAAAAATAAGTGATTTACCTCCACAATTTGAAAGTATAGCTATGAAGGTTGGGATGGATATAACCAAGATGCTATTTAAAGAATTTGGAGGAACATCTGTGTACTTTCCTACTGAAAAGATGATATATAAAGATGCTCGTGATAGAGAGATTATAGAAAAGTTTAATGGATTTAATGTAAAAGAGTTGGCTAGTAATTACAATATGTCTGAGAGTTATATTAGATCTATTATTCGTAATAGTAGATAGTTATAATAATTAAAAATAGCTCATTAATCTAAATTTAGATTAATGAGCTATTTTTGTGGACATTTAATTAGCTACATAAAAAACTATTACTATAATTAACTTATATTAGTTTAAATTTTATATAGCTAATTAGTAAGTGACTTATCTATATAAAAAGGGATTTGGGAATTTCGTTAAATACATTTTATCAATTAATTATCTATATAAAGTTTATTATTGGTTTGCGACTTCTAATTCTGAGCTTACTAGCCCTGCTCCTACTGCTAATATAAATGGAACTATCATTAAACTTCCTAAAATTATTGTCATTTGTAATTCCTCCTTTTAGTTATCTTTCATTTGATAAGTTTATTATACATCTATAACATTAAAAGAGCCTGACACAAAGCTTAAATAATTCTTACATTTTTGATAGGTACAATAAATTAGAGCCTATAGGTCGATTAATTGGTCAACTTATCTGGACAATAGTTCCTATTTGCTGTTGTTTAAGTTTTTAAATGAATATTTTCCCTACCTTTATTTCTTGTAGTATTCTACTATATACAATTTCAAATTTATTATTTGGAGTTGTATATATGATTAAAAGTTGGTTATCGAACACACCTAATTTTTTTATGTAGTTGATTTTGCTTATAAATAGTATTCCATGATATTATTAATAAAAAAGGAAATTCCATTTATTGGACCATAAGAGTAAAAACAAGGGGGTATTTAATTGAGTAAAAACAAAAATTCTTTTTTGAAGATATGATCACTATTACTACAGAGTTTAAAAATACCTGTGATAATATAGCTGATAATTTTACAAAAGCTACATCTATTGCTGATGAAATTAATATGCATAAAAATATACAGATTGAGCCAATCAAGTTACAAGGTCCCACATTTTTAGAAGAGATTAGAGATAATACAAAAAAAATAGCCTATAATCAAGAAGATTTAATCAATAAATTTGAAAAAATATATCTTTCTTTAAACCATCTATCTAATAGCTTTGAAAACCATGCTCATGTTGAAGAAGTGTTATTAGTTAATAATGCAGAAAATTTAAAAGATATGTTAGAATTATTAAAAAATCCGAATGATAAAAAATTGATAAGCAAGTTTGAAGAAATGCCCTTTAGTATTTGTTTGCAAATTTTAATACAAGCCATAAATAAATATTTAGGATTGACTTAAATAAGTAAAAGTAATAAAAATATATAGTTTTATGCCATTGGCATACTAACATTAGAGCATTTAAGTATACACTATTCATAGATTTTATGAATTAAGTAAGAATTATAAAATTATATTACTTTCTAGGAGGTTAATTAAAATGGTAAATAATATTTATGAAAATATATCAAAACAATTGATTTTAGAAGATACTGAAAGTGCTTTGAATATTTTTTATAGCCTTCGTAATAAAAATTATGAACCTATATTTTGGCTACAGTCAATTCCTTACTTTTCTTTTTTATGTGGAGGTATATTAGATTTTTATAATATTAACAACATTGAAGAAATTACTATTAAAGATAACAATATTAAGAAAATAATATCAAGTATGAGAATAAAAACTAAGTTATATTCTGAAGGGAAATCAAAACCTAAGAAAAGTATTGAAGAGTTAGAGAAAATTCATTTAAATTATTATAATTACTCTAAAAAACTTTATGATAATGTAAATATAATTTTAAAATTAATTGGTCTAAGTAAGCTTTATGATTTTGGTACTTATAGTATATCAGATAAGTATATAGGAAATATTTATTTAAATTATTGGTATTTAGATAAAATACTTGATATACAAGAAATAGGAAGTCAAGATTCTAAAAAAAATATAATGCTATTTTCTTCAGGATTAGGAAAAGTTTTAGGGTCTGTATGTGAAAAAGAAAATATATTAATAAAATCATCTACTCTAGATACTAAAATTAATATTGAGTACAAAGACTTTTTACTAATTAATGAAACAACTAAAATTTTTAATGGTAAATATGATAAATATGCTACTTTATTATTATTTAATATTCTCTCTTCTGTTAATTTTATAATATATTTTTTAGGAAAATTTTTACCTAAAGACAATAAATTTTATTTCCGAGCTAAATTCATTTGTTATTATTCTTCAATCTCATCATTAGAAAAACTTATAAATTATACTAATAGCAACAAAACTATAAATACCGGCATCGAAAATTACATAGATAGAATTGAAAAATTAAAATATCTAAAGAACTCTTTTAGAGAAGATAGCAATTTAAGAAATTGCTTATTTCACTACAAAATTCAAGAAAATTGCATAAGCGAAAAAGAAATTATGTTTAATGTTCCTTTTTATGGATTAATAGAGAAGTATACTAATACTGATTATTATGATTTTAACCAAAGTCTTGATAATAATCTAAAGAAGATTTCTGAAATGTTAGAAGACTGGATATTAAAATGATTACGTTTTTTATATAATGAAGTTAATTTGATAAATTTTTAAAAGGGGGATAACTCAAATATAGAGGTTGAAAGCATTAATTCTGTATCAAATATTGTAATTTACTTAACATATTTAATTCCAATAGTATATGCTTTAATTGCTATATTAGGTATATATGCATTGATGAAAATTTATATAAAAATAAATTCAAAGTAAACTAAAAAGAGTGGTTATATTGAAATGTAATAATTTCAACGAAATCACTCTTTTTATATACAAAGTTTTATAGAACTACTTCAAATTTATAATTATTATCTATTAGAACATAATCACAATTATATTTTTTACACATATTAAGATTTAACTCATTATCTTTTATAAGCTCTTCTTTTATACAACTCGAATCATCTAAACGTTCTTCTATAATATTTGCATAATTTTTTATATCTGAAAAGTTATCTTCTATATATTTTCTAGTCATTATAAGGCAAATATATTTTATTTGTTTAGCGTAATCTTTATCAAAACTATCTTTCCAATTAAATGGAATATAGCATCCTTCTATAATAAGATTTTGTTTATTTTCAATAGCTGTTTTTACTATTTCTCTAACAATAGGCCAAAGATAATCCGTTAATTTATCATCATCTTCAGGGGTTAAGTCAGTATTGCCACTTCGTATAAGTCCCATTTTTAAATGATCTATAGATATATACGGAAACTTATACTTATCAAGTAGTTTTTGAGATAATAATGTTTTTCCAGAATGTGAGCTCCCTGCAATTAAAACTATCATACTTCTACTCCTCCTAAATGTTTAATATATTAATTATATCAAACTACTCTTAGAATTCATCTTTTCGATTCTATGTATATTATCTTTATATAAAATACATAAAAGTAAAATTGTGAAGTGAGTTGGAATTTTTTTAAATTTTTAAATAGATATTTTTATATAATTGTAGTATTATCTACTATAAGTAAATTAATTGTGAGGTGAAATAATGAGACCTGATATAGATAATATAATTTATATATTAATCTATGCGGCATTTTTAATTTCCATAATAGGATCTCTAGTTTACTTCTGTAAAGAATCTATATGTTCTAAAATTAATGATACTTTTATAAAGACTGTTTTTTATAATAGGCTAGAGTATTTTTATAACTTAATACCAAAACAGTATTTTGTATTTCAGAAATACGATGTTTGGAGGTATTGTAGTCTATTCTAATTTGAAATGAAATTTTTTTAATCCAAAATATTAAATTATAATTAAAAGGAGAAAATAAAATGAATTTCATTTCAAGTATATTACAAGATTTATTAAGTATATTATTTAGTTTTACAGGAGATTTAGGGCTTGCAATAGTCGTTGTAACATTAATGGTTAAATTAATACTTATGCCGTTATCTATGAAACAAAAACTCTCTATGAGAAAACAACAAGACATGGCTGATAAGATTAGTACCTTAAAGGAACAATATAAAAATAATCCTACTGAGCTTGAAAAGCAGATGCAATTACATGCAACTGAGAGCATGAAAAGTATGTTGGGATGTTCTACTTTATTGCTTCAAATGCCAATAGTATTTGCGCTTTATAGAACATTTTCAAGTATGCCACAGGATTTTTCTAGTTCTATAGTTCCTTGGATAAATAACTTAAGCATGTCTGATAATTTATTTATAATACCTTGTATATATACGTTAATAATGTTAGCTCCAAATTTAATAAACTATATACCTTATTTTAAGACTAGTTCTCAAGTAGCCCTTAATAAACATATGGCTATAATCACAGTAGTTATGAGTTTTATATTAACTGCAAGAACACCAGTTGCATTAGGTTTATATTTTATAACTAGTGGTGCTTATTCATTAATCGAAGATATATGCTTTAGAATTTATTTTAAATCAAAAAATAAATTGGCATTAGAATAAATAAAAGCACTCCTAGGAGTGCTTTTTCCTCGTTCAGAAAAACTTACTTCAGAAGTAGTATCAAAATTCCGTTAGACACCATTTATTTGGACTCTAAAAGTATTAACTTTGTTCGAAACTAGGCTTAAAGGTATTTTTGATTTCTTGTGCAGTCTATATATTAATTTTTTAAATTTGTTATAGATCAAATAGATATGTTAGGTAAATCATATGTTTTTTGAGCAGAGAATTAGCATATATAAACTAATTTAGATTGTACAATATTATTATTTTTAACTATTTCTTTTTATTGTTTTTCCAATTTCAATTCCCAAAAACATGCCTATAGTCGCACATATAAGTGAATTCATTATATAATAACCAGAAATTGCACCGATTGTAAATCCAATCATCATACCTTCAGATTTATAATTTTTCTTGTCACTTTTCTTCATCACTTTTATCATTGTAATTATAATCGTACACACCACTATAACCGTGAATATTATTTGTATTATATGATTCATAGCCTTAACTGTACCTCCTAACTTTAATTTTACAAACTAAATTTAAACTATCAACCTTTTTAATTAAATCATAGCATAATTTCAATTAACCTCATAAAAATACGTTCAATCTAATTAATTTGTATTTTAATAGATCTTCCCTTATCTTGAATTTATATATTAAGGTTTTTATATGAACTCACTATAGATAGGTTTTATTGGATATACTTTAAGTATAGTATGTTTAAAAGGAGGTTTTAATTGTGGAATTAGTTTTAGAAATAGGAGTAATTATTTCAGACTTTGTAATTTCTATATTTTCAGGAGACGAGTGGAAAAAATTCGCTAAATGGATAAAATCTAGAGTTTAACTCTTTTATAAATTGAGAAATTAAAAAGGCACACTTTTTAGTGTGCCTTAACTATATTAAATAAAGTCTTATTCATATTGTTTAAAGAAGTTTTTCTTATCTAAATAAATAATAACTATTATAGCTACGATTATTATAATAGTTTCACAAATGCCGCCTTCAGGTCCAAACTTTCCACCAGAAATTGATGGGTTTCCAATTAGATTTAAATCAAATAAAGTACCTACAGATGCACTAGTCCCACTAACTTCAAACCCAAATATGTTTCCCATAAAGAAATTCCAAGCACAATGAAGACCACAAGCTCCCCAAAGGTCATTAGTTTTTAAAACATAAAGTCCAAATAAAAATCCTGCTAAAACTAAATTTATAACCGCTATGTAGCTAATATTAGGATTGAATACATGCATAAACCCAAAGTAAGTGGATGATACAATTAAACCAACCCATCTATTATACTTAGCGCTTAAAACATTCATAAGCCATCCTCGAGTTACAATTTCTTCAGCTGAACTCTGAACTATCCATCCAATTAATATTATAATTATGTACTTTATAGCAGATAATCCTACTGGTTGACTAGGACTTTGCTCTACACTTATCAGCCCAAAAGAATACAATAAAGCTACTTCTGAAGCAGTCAATATAGCACCTACCATAAATCCAGTTAAGTATTTCTTTATCCATCCTTCTTTAGAAAATCCAATAGAAGAAAAAGGCCTCTCTTCAATTTTAACTACTCTTATATACACAAGTACTGATATACCAAAGAAACTAAGTAATTCAAATAATAAAGTTATAAGATTTTCGTTTTGAAGACTTGTATTCACAAAACTAAAAAATGATATAATTTTAAATGGAATTTGACCGAAAAAAACACCAAAATCCATAATAAGAAATGTTAATACAATTGCCCAACCTATACTTGGTAATTTTTTTGCCCTACGGGCCTCATTCATTAAACTTTCATTTTTCATATCCATACTATATTCTCCTATAATTGCATTTATTTGAATTCTATGATATTAACTTTATTCTAAATATGTAAATTTTAAGGCTTGTTAAGTTTATAATAAAACTTATTAGTCTTTTTATTTAATCCAATTATAATATTAGCAGTTTCACTTTCTCCATTTACAGTTAAATTACCTTCTTCCCCATCCCATGTAAAAGATATATCATGTTTTACTATTGTTCTAAGATCTTGAGCTATAGGATATTCAAGTAATAATTCTTTTGACCTATTCTCAGTTGTCAAATTTTCAACATATATTTTAACTCCATAAGTTACAAAGAACCCATCAATTGAGTTAACTTCAATCTTATATTGTCCATCTGGAGATGTGTAAGTTGATAGATTTTCGCCAAAATCATGATGTAAAAACCAAAACACAAACACTAATATTGGTATCAAGATTACTAGTACTATTTTTTTAGAATTCATATATATTCTCCTTTTGTTAAAACCATACATCCACTGTAATATCTATGTTAAAATTTTAAAATTTCGTCTAAACCTCGAATAAAAATCGCTAGTATAGTTAGTGATATTTATATATTTAATAAATACAAAATTATTTTAACATATAAAATTAAACAAACTTTAAAAGTGGACTAACATAGCTTTTATTTAGCCTAAAATGGTAAATTTTAAAGAAATACTCTAAAAATCACTTCAAAAGTAGCCTTAAAAAAGCCCTTAAAATCCAAATAAATGAATTTTAAGGGCTTTAACTTTATGTAAAATACATAACAAAATTTATAGACTATTCTCTACATTCTTCACAATGTATACTAATCGATTTTTTTTCTAATATTGTATCTAATCTACCAACTGGCATTGTAAATCCATTTGGCAACACAAGCTCTACTACAAATTTATCTCCTTCATTTATTTCTTTTTTGCATTTAGTACAAATTAATTTACTCATATTTACCTCCAATATATATTTTATTAGTTTAATAAGTCATCAGTTAAGTTCTAATCATAAATTTAGTAACTGATTAAATTTAAAATTTCATTTTTAATATATTCAGGCATTTGTAAATTCAGATTACGTGTTAATATATTCTTGTGACTTACTCCGTTCTTCTCGAAATATTTACTTATCAAGTGAGTTCGATTTTTAGGGTCACCTAGAATATGATAAATTACAAACCAATCTTCAAGTGACATTAGATTAATTTTAACTTCATCCTTTAAAACCGTTGAAACGATTGATTCTTCATCAAATATAACTTCATATAAACTGTCTTCACATTTTATTCTAAACCCAACCATAAACTCAACTTCTGTACCATCTACATCGTATCTAAAAAAATCATCAGACTTAAATTTATCACTGTTATTTATGGTCTCAAGCGGCTTACCTATTTTATTCATTGCTAATTTCACATTTTCTGTATCCTTAGGATTAATCAATATATCTATATCTTTAGGTTCATCTACGAGTCCATAATGATTCAATAGCGTAGACCCACCAATTGCCCACATACAGTTAAAATCATTTAAAGACTTTGCAACCTTCTTTAAAACTAAATTATTCATAAGTTCCTCCAGTAAATTTCTAGATTTCATATACTCTTAATTATATCAAATCTATTCTCTATCATTAATCTAATAAATAAATAAATTTTTGATTACTATTTAAAATCTACATTTTTCATGTTCTAAATTATATTTCTATATCAATATATAAGGTTATGGTATAGTTATCTTAATAAAGTAGTTTAAAAAATAACAATTTACAGGGGGACAATCAATATGAATTTAAAACATTATATATTTGATTTAGATGGAACATTAATTGATACAGAAAATGCTATATTAAAAACATGGAAAGATACATTAAAAGAATATGGTTATGATTACACATTAGAGGAAATACGAGTAGTTTTAGGGGTTACAACAGATATAGGCCTTAAAAAATTGAATGCTAAAGTTGATGAAAATTATATATGTAAATGGCAAGTAAATTACGAAAAGTATTGTTCTAATGCAGACTTTTTTGATGGTGCAAAGGAAATGCTTGAATTTTTAAAAGAAAATAATTGTTCTTTAGGAGCTGTATCATCAAGAAGTAAAAATGAGTATGATAAGTACTTTAGAAAGTTTAATTTAGAAGAATTTTTTACAACTATTGTTTTAGAAGATGATACAGAAAATCATAAGCCATACCCAGATCCACTGTTTAAATATATGGAATTAACAGGAGCAGATAAAGATTCATGTATTTATATTGGTGATATGACAACTGATATTCAATGTGCAAATAATGCAGGTGTTATATCAGGTTTGGTAGCTTGGAATAACTCAGGAGTTTCTTGTTCAGATGCAAAAATGAGCTTTAGTGATCCAAAGGAAGTTTGTGACTTAGTAAATGCTGCAGTTTGTAGTTCCGTAGATTAAAAATAAAAAGATTCATTAAAAACTTATTTAAATAGTAATAGTAAAATGACCTTAAAATCCAAATAAATGGGTTCTAAGGTAATTATCTTTATGTATTATACATAACCTAATTCTTAAAGTTAAATTTAATTACTAGTTTCATATATGCTGTATGTTTATCCGTACAAAAATATACTTATTCTACTTTACTCGCTTAAACATTGGGTGATTTTCTCTAAATTGAAGTAAATCCCATAAGTTTCCGTATAAATCTTTAAATACTGCTACAGTTCCATAATCTTGCTCTTGTGGCTCTCTAACAAACTCTATACCTTTTGCTACCATGTCATTATAGTCTCTCCAAAAATCATCTGTACCAAGGAATAAGAATACTCTTCCCCCTGTTTGGTTTCCTATAAAAGACATTTGTTCCTCTTTTGATGCTCTTGCAAGCAATATTGCAGTTCCGTTTGAACCAGGTGGCGAAACTACAACCCAACGCTTATCTTGTTCTGGTTGATATGTATCCTCTATCAAATTAAACTTAAGTTTCTTAGTGTAAAAGTCAATAGCCTCATCATAATCATTAACAACTAAAGAAATATGTACTATAGATTGTATCATTATTTATCACCTCTATATAATTTTGTTTATTAATACTATCATAGCATGATGAAAAAGTTCAATAGTTTATATATGGCTTTAAAATCTAGCTAATTCCTAAAAAGCATTTAAATATAAGTGTTTAAACAACCTTGAATTCCATTTTTTAATATTTAAACTTATTTTAATTTATTAAGTGTTGCCTCATATATACGTGATTCCTCACCCCATGGATGATACCCAATACCTATGTAGTTGAAGTCATAACGTTCATAATATCCGATATGATCAGTACATAAATATAATTTATCAAAACCACCCTCTTTTGAATCCTTCTTTGCCTCCTCAAGTAGTAGCTTACCGTAAGAGTTCCCACGGTATTTTTCTTCAATATATAATGCACAAACCCAAGGATATAAGTCCATCCTACTGATAAAATCATTGGTAATTAAACCTGCACACCCAACAATTTCATCGTCGTTATAAAGAAGATACCACTGCGAAAGTGGTCCCTTTGCTGTTATACAGTTATTTATACAGTCTTCATATACTTTTAGACTATCTTCACTTGCCCACTTTTCTTGAAAGTATTTTATTGCAGCCGAAGCATATTCTGGCTGCTTTTTAACAGATATAATATTCATTTTTCCCCCTATCAAGCTCTATTGTTTAATTCATTTTCCCAAAATCTCTATTTGCAAATCAATTAAATGATATAGTTAAATTCAATTATATATCATTTAATTGAATTTAACTATATTTGTGTTTTTGGTATATTATTGGTATTATTTATATTGAATATATAAATAGGGAGATTTTGTAAATGAGTAAAAATAAAGCTGAGATAAAAGAAGAACTTAATGATGCAAAAATTCAATTAAAAGAGGGGATTGAAAAAGTAAATAAAGATTATAAAATGAACGTTCAAGAAAGAAAAAGAAAAGTAAAAGAAAAGAAAGACAGGGAGAGAGAAGAATATGCAAAAACTAAAAAAGTAAATTACTGTAGTGATACTGCTTGGGAAACTATGAGTTCTAAAAAATTAAAGATAATTAACATATTGTTAAAATGCCTTGGTGTAGTTTTTCTTTCCTTTGGTCTAATACTTTTATTTAGTGCAGGAGAAATGTCAGGTATTCTAATTTTAGCAGTTGGTTTATATTTTTTATGGTTTAACCCTAAAAATTTTTCTGATCCGTCTAAAAAGTAATACGAAACACTACTTAGGTCATAAATTGATCTTTTATCAATACTATAAAAACAATATCAAAAAGCCTATAAAACCCATTTATATGAAGTTTATAGGCTTTAATAATATATATACTAGCTATATTATATCTTATGTAATTTTGCATAAAAAAAGACACACGATGTGTCTTTTTTCCGAACATATATATATATTATAATATAGTTACATTCTCTGCTTGAGGACCTCTAGCACCTTCAACTACATTAAAGTTTACTTTTTGACCTTCTTCTAATGATTTGAATCCATCAGTTTGTATAGCTGAGAAATGTACGAATACGTCTTCTCCACCTTCTACTGATATAAAACCAAATCCTTTTTCATTGTTAAACCATTTTACTGTTCCATTCATCATTAAAAAACTCCTATGAACCTATTTCTAGGTCTCTTAATTTTATTTGTGTATTGCTACAAATATTATTATAGCACAGATTAATAATAATAGATAGCTTTTTATTAATAATACTATTTTTTTGGCTCTTGATCTTTATTTAATTTATCTTTTATTTGAGATTCAAGTTCTATAATTTCATTACCAGTACGCTTTAGCTCATTGATTAGTGGATTGTTTCGAGTATCATATACCTTTTTTAAAATTACCTCTTTCTCCGCCATCTGGAACATATCATTACCATACATTTTTTTATACATAG
This sequence comes from Paraclostridium sp. AKS73, assembly GCF_025671395.1. Taxonomy (NCBI): domain Bacteria; kingdom Bacillati; phylum Bacillota; class Clostridia; order Peptostreptococcales; family Peptostreptococcaceae; genus Paraclostridium; species Paraclostridium sp. AKS73. Next base: position 13,625 of record NZ_JAIXHU010000044.1, read on the forward strand.
ATATTTTATCATCAATGATCTCAGATTGTTGACTTAACTCTTTAGCTAAAACTTTGCTGTCCTTTAATTCACTTTTAGTTTCAGATATCTTTTTATTTATATCTTCAAGATTAATTTGTTGTTCGCTAAACAAATTCTCTTCTTCACTGATAGATATATCTTTTTTAGATTTAATTTTATCTGTACTCTTTATATTAAGATCAAATTTAGTATTTTCTTTATCTTTATTTTCAATCATACTCTTTATTTCAGTAAGTTGCGATAACTTGTGCTCTAGAGATTCTTGAAATTTGTGATTTATACTTGAGTTATATGTAGCATCTAAGTTTTCTCTAGCTAACTGCTTACCTTTATTAAAAATATGTATTTCTTTTACAGGTATACCTATATCTTTTTTATTAGCAGTCCTATTAATTTTTATATTTTTTAAAGAGCTACTGTTGTAACTTTTTAATATATAACTCTCACTACTCAAGTTTAAAATATTCATATATTCATCCCCTTATTTAATAACTCCCTTTTAAACATAGTTCATTATAAATGTACGACTTATTAAAGCTCCAACTTTAGCTAATTTACCTAAAACATAAAAATAATAAGTAGTTTCTTAAATGTAAAATAGGTTGTTAATCAAATAGAGTTTTATTTTATATACTGAAATTTTTAATATACTTTATAGTATTATCATGCTATAATTTTATAAATGATAATAATTATCATTTATAAATCATTTTTAATTTAAGGAGGGCTTATGGATAACGTTGGATTTGCTTTTTTACTTACATTAATTGCAGGACTATCAACTGGAATCGGAAGTTTCATTGCCTTTTTTTCTAAGAATACTAATAAAAAATTCTTGTCTTGTAGCCTAGGTTTTTCAGCAGGTGTTATGATATATGTTTCAATGATTGAAATATTTGTTAAGACTAAAGATTCTTTATCATTATCATTTGGAGATAAAATGGGAACTGGCGCTACCATATTAGGTTTTTTTGGAGGGATTTTAGTTATAGCCTTAATAGATAAATTTATACCAAAGGATACTAATCCTCATGAAGTAAGGGATGTTGAGGAATTAGATCAAATCTCTTCAAATAGTTTAAATACACCAAAAGCTAAAATGAAATTAATGAGAACTGGAATTTTTACAGCATTAGCAATAGCTATTCATAATTTCCCTGAAGGTCTAGCAACTTTTATCGCTGCACTTCAAGATTCAACTATAGCTATACCCATAGTTGTTGCAATAGCTATCCATAATATTCCGGAAGGAATTTCTGTATCTGTTCCAATTTATTATGCAACGGGTAGTAGAAAAAAAGCCTTTTTATATTCATTTATTTCTGGATTAGCCGAACCTGTAGGAGCATTAGTTGGTTATATTGTTTTAATGCCAATTATGAATAACACCGTATTCGGTATATTATTTGCATCTGTTGCAGGCATAATGGTATTTATTTCTATTGATGAATTATTACCTTTAGCTAAAGAATATGATGACGGTCATTATTCTATCTATGGTTTAGTTTTTGGAATGCTAGTTATGGCGATAAGTTTATTTTTATTTATGTAAAAATTTAAAAATAAAATGGTGTAACAAATTATAAAACAATTTAAAATTGAATTTGTTACACCATTTGTTTAATTTTATTTATTATTCAAGTTCAAGTACTTTAGTTGAAATTCTTTCACCAAAGAACTCATCATGTTCTACAAATAACATAGTAGGCTGAACTGATAAAATCAAATCCTCAATTTGCATACGACTTATAACATCAATAAAGTTTAAAGGTTCATCCCAAATGTAAAAACTAGCACGATCACAAAGACTCTTAGCAATCAAAAGCTTTTTCTTTTGACCTTCGCTCCAAGTACTTACATCTTTTTCAAACTGAATACTTTCAAACCCCATTTTATAAAGATTTGATTTTAAATGATTTAAATCTACACTATACTTTCTTGCCAGTTCATCAACATTTCCTTCAAGATAAGATGTATCTTGAGAAACATATGAAATGTTTTTGCACTTATAAACATCTCCATCGTAAGAAATATCTTCACCAAGAATTAGTTTTATAAGACTTGATTTACCAGATCCATTACTACCTTTTAACCAAACTCTATCTCCTGGCTTTATTTTTAGATTAACATCTTTAAACAATACTTTATCATCATATCTAATACTTAAATTGTTTAGTGTCAATATTTTCTCTTCCATATCTTCACTAGTTTTTAATATGAGATTATCATAATTCTCTAAGTTTTTAAGTAACTTAGATTTTTCTTCAATAGCATTATTTTGTCTTTTCTCAATAGATTTAGCCCTTTTCATCATCTTAGCAGCCTTATGCCCAATAAATCCTCTGTCAGTTGGTCCATTTCCAATCTTTGATGCTTCTGTTTTATCTGACCAACTAGCTTTTTGCTTTGCTGCCTCTTGAAGTCTTTTAATATCTTTTTTAAGTTTTTCATTTTCAAGCTTTTCAAACTCATCTTGTCTATCCTTGTTAAGTTGCCAAGTTGAGAAGTTACCTCTTTGAACTTCTATATTTGACTTGTTTATAGATAGCACGTGATTAACTATCTTATCTAAAAAGGATCTATCGTGAGAAATTAATATAAACCCAGATTTTGATGCTAGATAATTTGATATGACCTCTCTACCTTCTATGTCTAAATGATTTGTTGGTTCATCAATTAGTAAAAAGTGATTTTTCCTTAAAAACAAGCCAACAAGAAGTAACTTTGTTTGTTCCCCAAAACTTAAAGTAGAGAAGTTTCTTTGAAGTATTTCAACTTCTAATTTCATCTTTCTTATTTCTTTTTCTATTAATTCATTTATTATATATCCATCCTTTTCAATGTATTTTTCTAAAATATCTCCATACTGATCTAACTTTTCTTCGTCATTTACATACTCATTCATTAATTCCTCCCAAGTTGTAAATGGAGCTATTGTGTTTCTAATTACTTCAAGAGAAGTTCTATCTTTATTTTCTATATGAAATGGAAAGTACTCAAAGTCTACGGGAGAAGATATAGTACCTGAGTATTTAAATTTCTTCATAAATAGATTTAAAAGTGTAGTTTTACCCCTTCCATTCCTTCCTATAAGCCCTATTTTCCAGTTTGTATCTATAGAAAAAGATGCATTTTTGAAAATATCATCTACGTGTGTATCGTAACTAAAAGTCAAATTGACTACGTTTATTTGTGCCATATATATTCCTCCTTGCGAAAGTTTTTTGCATAAAAAAAACTTCCTTAAATTTAAAGTAAATTACACTTAAATTAAGAAAGATTGATTTTAAATATGAAACACAAATCATTTTATTGAAACTATATAAATATAAGTTATATAGCTGAAAGTTAAAAAATAAGAACTATAATATAAATTTTATGTAAGCAAATTAAGCTTAAACACATTGTATATATCAAGATATAAATTTTTATTTTAATACTCTCATAAAACAATTTTATAAAGAAGTTTGATTTAAGGTTTCAATGAATTAATCTTATTCTTAATTTAAGACAGTTTATAAGCTCAAAAATAAAAGTATCTAAAAATACTTTTTAAGATTTATAAACTTTTTAAATAATTGAATAAAATTATCTGTTCATTATACCTAATCACCTCTTATATGTTTATTTATTAATATAATATGCCTATTTAAATATGTTGTCCATAGGTTTTTTATTTTATGCACTAAAAAATCCCTCTATATTCACTTATTTAGATTATATGGGCTTTAAATTGTAACTATTACTTAAATTTATATTTAGGTCTCTTTAGATTTGTTTTTTCTTTACTAATCCCCTTATATGGACTAGTATCTAAATTTTACTTTAGAGAATAGTTATGAATTTTACATATTTTCAAACATAATATAATTAAAATATTAATTAATAATATAGGGGGCTAAATATGATTAAATTAATGTTACTAACTATTTTAACTCATATAATATTGTTTATATTAAATGAAATAAGTACATATTTATTTTCAATAAACATGAGAAGAAGTTTTTTAATCTCTTTATCATTAATAATAGCTTACATAATATATTATAACTTTTAATTTTTCTGATAAAATAATTTTCCTAATTAGTCTTAAAATTTCACATTATAGACTAGTCATGGATTTTACATAAAGTTAAAGCCCTTAGAATGCAAATAAATGGATTTTAAGAGCTTTTTTACTACTAACCTTTAAACAAATTTTTAGAGTATTGTTATGTCTCAATTTTATTGAATAAATTTGTACCTTTTTTCTTTATTATAATTACCTCTGCAAGAATGAATATAATGAATAGACTTACTAACAATATTGCTATTTCTACTGGTACTTCAATAATAAATTTATCTAATGTAATAATTAACCCTAAAATAATTGAAATTATACCGGTTAAAAAATATGATTTAGAAAATAAATCTATATATCCATCCTTATCTTTTATTCTTTCAGGATGATCATATGTGTATCTTTTTATATTTTTAGTTTTCTTTAGACGATTTCCTCTATCTATAAACCAAATACCTATTAATACATTTAGCATTTATTTATCCCCTTTTCATAAAAATATTAATAATATTATATCAAATTGTTTAAATAAACATTTTAACATTACCTAAAATTGAAATTTTAATGCTAGTATAAATTAATTACATTTGTTTTTTGAAGCAAATATAATTCTAATAAAAATGAATAGTGATATTAAACATAATGCAATTCTTGAATTATTTTCAGAAGAAATAATTAAATATAAATCTACTAATATAAATCCTATTATGCCTAATTTTGACTTAATATTTTTAGAAATATTTTTCATAAAGAAGCCTCCTGTGAAATTTAAATGTAATAACTCATATTAACATTTTAAATTTTAAAAAAGTATAAATTGGATTAATATGTGTTTATTCTGGATTAAAATATATAGTAAAACCCCCTTAAAATACTATTCTCTAGATTCTAAGGGGGGTATTTGTATTTGTTACACAGTTTTTAAGTCAAATTGTTTAACAAATTTAATAATAATTACAAATACAATTTGTTCTACAATTAGTTACTATATTTGTAAATCTATTTGTAAATCTATTTGTAAATCTATTTGTTTTGTTTCCTATGTCTTTTTATTGCAATTTCTATATTTATGTACTAGCTACGATCTTACTTTCTTTCTACAACTTAAGTAAATTCCTAAAAGTAAAATTGTTGGAATGCTAGTAGAAATAAAAGCTGTTAATCCTATCTTAAATGTTGTTGCCTGAAGTAAACATACAAGTGAATTTAGAAAAGCTACCCCAGGTAAAATAAGCCCCGGAATTTTACTTTTCTTCTTAGATAGAAATTCTTGTAAATAATATATACACCCTATAATAAATAAAACCATTAGCAAAGAAACTATTACCATTTTATCCCCCCTATTATTCTAATCTGTTTTTATATTTAAATTGATTTGCGTATCGATATATATACAACTAAACCAATTATAATTATCGGCTCTTTTATAAATTTTGTGATAAATACCAATATTAATTCTCAATATATTAAAATTGGGTATTAAGTAATAATAAATTTTATTAACTATTCCTAGAAGGTACTTTCTTCTTAACTAAAAAACTTATTATACCTAAAATGTTATATGTTATTAATAATTCAATACAACTTCCCATATTAAACCATAAATTTATAGGAATAATAAATGCTATTGAAGATAAAAGAAATCCTATAATCAATTCATTTTTAAGATTAGAATATATTATTCCTTGTATGATAAATATAATTGGAAATAGTAAAAACAATCCAACTAATATATTTTTATCAGCTCTACCCCATAAATTTATTGTAAGTATTAAAATACTTGGCAACATTATAGACAATATTTTTTTCATGATATCCTCCTTTCAAATTTAATATATTACGTTACATCCTATAACAATCTTAGACTTTGACTATATTGTATATAATATTAAATTTTCTCTTTTACTTCTATTTAAATATTTTTAAATAACTACATACCCACAACTGAGAATATCATAAGTCCGTTTTATTTTTAGTCATAATATAAAAACCTCTGTGATATATATGTAATATAAAGATATAAATATATCACGTTGATGTAGCTCACTTACTTTTGCAATATCAGTAAATTAAGATTTATGGCAACATTCATCAGTAATTAAAATGGTTAAACAAATTATAAAACAAATAAAATTAGTATTTGTTTTGTAATTTGTTTAACCATTTGTTTTTATATTTGTAATTCCAATAAAAATACACCCTAATATCATTGAAATTTCAATAAAAACAAGCTACTAGCATTACAATTTAAGTCTATCTTTTATATTTAAAATCAATTTAGGTGTCAATAAATATGTAACTACCCCTACTATAATTATTAACTCAATAGATATATTTTTAAAGTAACTAAAATACGTTATAGCAAAAAAACCTATAAAGAAAAGCCTAGATTTAACTATTATTTTTTTATATCATCATTATTCAGTTGATATTTAAATCTTTTGAAATCATATCTATAATCCTTTTGGTAAAATAAAAATGGTTAATATTAAAAATAAAATCATGAAAAAATAGTATATAAAACTAAAATTATTCATACAAACCCACCTTTTTATATTATAAAATTCAATATTTTATAACAGTCTCATAATCATATATAAATGTAAATATACTTACAAATTCGATTCTAAATATAAACTTTTTAAATAACTATAAAGAAATTTTAACCCCAAGATTGTAAGCTTTCTTTAGAATTTTAGAATTATGTTTAGTTGAATCTTTTTCAAATGCTTTGGTAGCTATTATAGTCTTGTAGTGATTTAACCCCATTCCCTTTAAATGTTTTGCAGTATATCTAAAATACTTTTTAAATAAAAATGGAATTGGAGCTGCTTGAGTATAAACCATTATTAACTTTTTTTCACCAAATCTCGGCGTGTGCTTAGCCTTATTTATTTCTGTTAGAGGGTAAAGTCTATCTAAAAGTAACTTAGTTTGAGCTGACACTTGACATATATATACCGGAGAACCAATGATAACATATTCAGCACTTTTTATATCCTCATATACTTCTCCCATATCATCTTTTAGAGCACAATTAGGAGTTTTTCTGCAATATAAGCACCCTTGACATCCTTTGATATTCATATCATTTAGGTAATACTTTTTTACCTCAGCTCCATTATCATTCACGCCTCTTATTATCTCATCAAGTATTGTATCTACATTACCTTTTTTTCTTGGACTCCCCATAAATACTACTACCTTTGTCATTTTATCTTCTCCTATTTAACTTATTTTTCTAGATTAAAATATATTTTTTCTAAATAATTTTCAAACCTTTTTATATCTTCTTCCTCAAATCCATCATAAAACTTGGCATTCATTTTAGTTATTACATCATTGAATATATCAATACTTTCATCTGCTTTTTTAGTATTAGAAATTAAAGTAATTCGCTTATCTTTTTCAGATGATTTCTTTAATATATAACCTTTATCTTCTAAACGATCTAACATGCTTGTTAAAGTTGATTTGCTAAGCGAAAGTTCTTTACATAAATCATTTATAGAAAGTTCGTTATATCTACTAATTACAAATAAAATTTTACCTTGAGCATGATTAATATCTAAGTTTTTATGCTCTTTCATTAATTTATTAAAAATTCTTCCCGATAAGAAATTTACTTTATTTATTAAGAAACCGCCTTTATTATTCAATTTAAAACCTCCGTGTGTAAATTATAATCACAATAGTACTATATAGTACTATTTATGATTAATCAATACAAAATTTTAATTTTTAAATTGAGATTCAGATATTTAAATTTTAATGTTATTTACTTTTAGTAGAATATTCTAGTTCAAAATATTAATATTAAAATATGCATATTAAAAAACATAGGAGGTCATCGGTATGGAAGTAAATGTTTTACTATTTGATAAGTTCGAAACTTTAGATGCATTTGGACCAGTAGAGATACTATCTCAAATAAAAGATTTCAAGATAAATTATATCTCAAAAGATGGTGCAGTTGTACATAGTTACCAAGGGTTTAAAGTTATTACAGAAGACGTTAAATCTATAGATAAAAATGGAATACTTGTTATTCCTGGAGGAATTGGTGTAAGAGATTTAGTTAATGATACAGATTTTTTAAATATGTTAAAACATTTAGCTGAAGAATCTCATTTTTGCCTATCTATATGTACAGGCTCTGCGCTGCTAGCAAAATGTGGAGTTCTTAATAACATAAAAGCAACATCTAATAAAAAAGCCCTTGAATGGGTTAAACAAACAAATGAAAATGTAATTTGGATAGATAAAGCTAGATGGGTAGTGGATTGTAAATTTTATACCTCTTCAGGCGTATCTGCTGGAATGGATATGGCTTTAGGCTTTGTATCGGATCAGTTTGGAAAAGATAAAGCATATGAGATTTCAGAGTTTATTGAATATATATGGAACGAAGATAAATCAAAAGATACTTTTTATAATTTGGGAAATTAATATATCTAAAAGGCTCTATTAAAGGGGATGATAACTATGTATAAAATAGTTAATATAAGTGGTAGTTTAAGTAATGATTCAAATCTAGAAATTCTTAAAGAAAGTGTATTTGAACCCACAAAAGAAAAGTTGATAAAAAGAGCAGATTACTATGAAAACACAAACGGAATAGTTTCATATGGATATGCTTATGACGATGTTATTTTAGGCTTAATAGTTTTAGATACTAAAAATAAAGATGAAATTGTAATACTTGATATAGCTGTAAAAAAAGATCATCAAAAGCGTGGAGTAGGTAAAGCTCTATTGAATTATGTACTTTTTGAACTTGAACCTAAGATTTTAATTGCTGAAACAGACGATGATGCAGTTGAATTTTATAAAAAGAATAAATTTGAAATAGTTAATTTAGGAGAAAAGTATTTAAATAATACTAGATATGAGTGTAAATACTTTAATAAAAAACCATTTGAAAATGCACTTAAACATACATAAAGACCGTATATTCCAAAATAGATTATACAGTCTTTATCTTTATTCTAATATAATATAACTCATTGATACAGATTTTAAGCCTTGTTACATTTATAATTATCAAAATTGAAAGTAACAACAGTTTTCGCAACATATATAACCCAAATAGTAAATGCTATCCATAATATTGGTTTAGCAATAAATATATATCCTATTGCCCCAATCAGAAGTATTAATCCATATTTAAAAAGTATAATTCCGTAATCTTTGCTTAATTTAAATTCATCATATAAATCTCTTTGATCTTTAGAAATAAAATAATACCCTTGTATCAACATTGATGCCCTATCCTTAAAAATAAAAAATATACTAGATAAAACAAATAGTGCAAAAGACATAGCTAGTGCTGCATTTCCCAAATCAATTCACCCCCTTAGTTTAAGGATGTATACTTTTTTATAAAATTTCAACTAGTTTTAAAAAACTTATTAAAAAAAGCCCTTAAAATCCATTTATTTGGATTCTAAGAGCATTTACTTTATATAAACTCCACTAAGTTTTAAAAAGCTTTTAATTAACTTAAGTTTGATACATTGTTAGTACAAGTTTTATAATCTGCTAAAATTTTAAAAGTTGAAAAAATAAAAACTATGACTCCTATTATTACTATTAAGTAATTAATAGAATTCTGCTTAAAAAGTAAACTCGGAAGTATTACTGAACCAAAAAGGTTAAAAACAATATGTAAAAGTATACTTCCTGCAATTGAATCACAATATAAACATATTAAAGAAAGTAGTATTCCCCCTATAAATGTATACATCCCTTGTAATACATTCCCATGTGAAATTCCAAATATTAAAGATTGCAGTATAATCGAAGTTGTTAGACTATAGTTTTTTTAAAAAATTAAATATAATTCCTCTGAACATTATTTCTTCGCATACAGGAATTAATAATACAGTGCAAATTATATTTATTATTAAATTACTCTGAGAAAGTATCTTACTGTTTACTTCTCCATAACTTGGGAAAAATTTATCTGAGTAAAATATACATGTTAAGAGTATTACACTAAATCCAAATCCAAATAAAATTATAAAAAATGATTTTTTAACACTTACAGTCTTAACCTTTTGAGTACTTAGCAAGTCCTTAAAATGCTTAGGAAAATAATAAAGTAGCGCAAAAGTAATTAAATATGTTTACTATTTTTAGATCATAACTATTATCTAGGTGCAAATTAAAAAACTAATTATATTCAACTCATATAATCCTAAACATAAATTTGCTAAAGAAAATAAAAAACATAAAGTGATTAAACTTAACTTAATATGTTTTGATTTTCTAAATTTAAATGAAATAGCAGATATTATAAGTAGTATAGTCGATAATATAATAGAACTATTAAATTTAAATAAATTTAAAAATAATAATGTTATAAATAACATTATTATAGATTTATTATAATTAAAATTCATCATTATTCCTCCCTTATTCAAAACAATTGCATTTGAACATCTATCAACTAATCTTTAAAAACTTATTTCAAGAGTTTTATTAAAAATTAATAAACACATAATTAGCCTCCAAAAGGAGTATTAAGGTTTATTAATTTTTATTTTGGTATAGGAGAACATTTATCGATAAGTACCTTAAATGTAAATCCTAATATAAACATAACTAAAGCAACTATTAACATACTTACAAATTGATTTAAAATAGTAGCTATTCCAATTACGACAACAAATGAAATACACTCTAGCCTTAAACGTTTATCATAAGCATTATATTTTTCAGTTGATATTCCAGTATTTTCAAGTCGTTCTAGTTTAACAAGTCTATGATATCTATTAGAAGTTACATATATAAAAACTAAAACTAAAATGTCAACTACTATATTAAAAATATCAAACATATTGTGTCACCTCCCTGTTTAAATATATATTAGTAAATTAATTGATCTTATTTTTCTATTTAAACATACTATTATAAGTAAATCTATTATATGGATTAACATTACGTTATTTAGGAATAAAATATAAAATTTTTCTATTTATCTTAAAAATCCAAACAAAAAGAGTATCTTTTAACTCAATTGATACTCTTTTTATTTACTACTTTTCAATTCATATATAAATATTTCAAGTACTTTTATATATAAAATAAGTTAAAAATATTTATGATAGTTCTACAATAGATAAATCTGCATTTTCTAAAGTTAATGTCCCTACACTTGGAACAGATGCTGCAAGTTGTAATTTAGCTTGAGAAGAACCTACCTTTATAACAGTGCCTCCAGATGTACTTACAAATGAAGCACCTTCATTACCTGAACCACTAGACGGTATATTACTTCCATTTAATAAAAGAATTGTTGAAAGAGTTCCAGTATTAACTCCATTTCCAGATGTATTAACTGTATATGAAACGTAGTAGCTATGATTTGGAGCTAATGTTACAGTGTTTGTAGGAACAATTGCAGCTATATCTCCTCCATTGGAAGCATTTATATTATCAAATGCTATAGGGGTTTGAACATTTGGTAAGGGTACTAATCCTGAAGATGCACCTAGTGATAAATATTGATTTGTAGAAGTTGCTCCAGCTGGACCTGCTGGCCCAAAACAAGGTATATAACTTACACAATGGTTGCAATCTGTATTGCAACAATGATTTGTGTTTTCATATGACATATATATTATTCACCTATCCTTGTAATAAAGTTCTATTATAAATTTATTTTGAAATCATTATTAGTTTACATATTTATCATATTCAATAATCGTGCTATTTGTGTCTAAATATAATCAATTTTATCGAATTTATGCATAAAATAAGTATTCATAATAAAAAATAGGAAGCATATCCTAAAGAAAATTTCAATTGATACACTTCCTACTTTTTATTATTCAATTCATATATATTACTACTTAATGAATTTATACTAGTACTCAAATTTTCAAGCTTACCTTCTATCCTAATTAACAAGTACATTGTAACGATAGCAGGGAAACCTAAATTTGACACTAGAGCCATTAAATCTAGTTCCATCGAGTTATTCCTCCAATTAAACTTTAAAATTGATTAGAACGCCCCTCAGAAGTTCAAAGAGACGTTCCATGTGTTACTATATAACTAAGTCATATCCAGTAGTTGCAGTTTGAACTACTTTTGCT
>NZ_JAIXHU010000045.1:0-25600 GCF_025671395.1 Paraclostridium sp. AKS73
CTTAGTAACCTGATTGTATCGAATCTATCTGATAAATACATAACTAATAAAATAAAAATCCTAAAGAACCAAAAGTTAATAAAATACCTGCAAAGAAATTTCTACTATCTTGTCTGAATAGAAAAATTCCATATAAAAAAGAAGCTAAAATTACTAATATATAAATATACATATAAAAATCCTTTCTAAATAAGTTTTAATAAATATTATTTTACAATGAAATTAAAAAAAATTTGTAATTACAAAATTTGTAAGTTAGGATAGAGAGCGTTTTTTCTAGATATTTATAATGTAATATCTTTAAAAAAATAAAAATTTAGTTAAAATTTTTGATTAAAAAAATACTAAAATTACTTGTTTTATTTCATATATTTTAATAAATAAAACAAGTGATTTAGGGGGAAATTAAATGAGTTTAAAAGAGTTATTTGAGTCAGGTTATAGCTTTGAACAGGAGTTTTACAAATCTGAATTAGCGTATCAAGAAAAAGCTAAAGATTATAGGGATATCATGAAAATAACAAAATATACTATAGAAAAAATAAAATCAATTGATAAAGAAATTAACATACTTGGATTTTCAGAATTATGGTGTCCTGATTGTCAAATAAACTTAACTGTAATAGATTATATAACAAAGTTAAATCCAAAGATAAGACTAAAACTTCAAAGCAGAGAAGGGCATGAAGATATAATAAAAGAACATAGTGATAATGGTAGGGTAAAAATACCTATATTTATATATTTAGACAGTAATTTTGAAAAGTTTGGATCATTTATAGAATTTCCAAGCAATGTTAGGGATGTTGAGTTTGGTGATAATCAGGTAGAAAAAATAAAAACTAAAAAATTATACAGAAAAGGAAGTTATATGGAACAAACTATAATTGATTTTCTAAATAGTCTAGAATAGGAAAACAAAAAGCTATCGTATAAAAATTAATTTGAATTTTACGATAGCTTTTGAAAATTTAAATAAAATTTAACTTTTTCTGAAAATTTGACGAATTATTTAAGTTTTATATGGACAATTAAAAATAAAACGTGTATTATTAGAATAATTTATTTAGAAATAAAAACTTTAAAGCCTTTTGCTTTAATAAATTAAATGTATTAAGTATAGGGAGGACATAAATGGGGCTAATAGATTACAGTATAAAAAATAAAAAATCAGAGTTAGTTTTAAAAAATGCCAATATAGTCAATGTATTTTCTCATGAAATAGTAAAAGCTGATGTTGCAATACAAAAAGGAATAATAGTTGGTATAGGAAGTTACGATGGAATAAAGAATATAGATTTAAATGGAAAATATATAACTCCAGGATTTATAGATCCTCACGTTCATATAGAGTCATCTATGGTTTCTCCAGCCGAGTTTGCAAAAGCTATAGTGCCAATGGGAACAACAACTATAATAACAGATCCTCATGAAATAGCTAATGTTTGTGGGCTAGAAGGAATAGAATATATACTAAAATCAAGTGAAGATTTACCTTTATGTGTTTATTCTATGTTACCATCTTGCGTTCCTGCAACGGATTTTGAAAATTCGGGAGCTAGATTAGAAGCTACATCTTTAGAAAAGTATATAAATCATGATAGAATACTTGGACTTGGAGAGATGATGAACTATCCAGGCGTTATTAATCAAGATAAGATAGTTACAGATAAATTAGAATTAGCAAAAAGATATAAGAAATATATAGATGGGCATATACCAAATATAAGTAATGAAGGACTAAATGCATACATATTAAGTGGAATAAGCACAGACCATGAATGCTCAACTGTTGAAGAAATGATTGAGAAAATAAGCTTAGGTATGTATGTAATGATTAGAGAAGGTTCAGCTGCTAGAAATTTAGAAACTTTAATAAAAGGGGTTAACATTAACAACTATCAAAGATGTTTATTCTGTACAGACGACAAACATCCACAAGATATACTTAAAAATGGACATATAGATAATAATATAAGATTAGCTATTAAAAACAATATAGATCCTATTATAGCTATAAAAATGGCGACTATAAATGTTGCAAATTGTTACAATTTACAAAATATAGGAGCTATTGCACCAGGATATATAGCTGATATAGTTGTTGTAGATAATTTAGAAGAGTTTAATGTATTAGAAGTTTATAAACATGGGAAGTTAGTTGGAAAAGATAAAAAAGCATTGTTTGAAACTAGAGAAATAGAAAATTCAAATGTTACAAATACTGTAAATATAGATAAGCTTACTAAAGAAGATTTAAAAATAAACTTAGAAAAAGATAGAGCTAATGTTATAGGTCTACTTCCACATAATCTAGTAACAGAGAAACTTATAAGAAAAGTAGATGTTGAGAATGGAGTATTTAAATTTAATCAAAATGTGGATATATTAAAACTTGTAGTAATTGAAAGACATACTAATAAAAAGAGCATAGGCTTAGGGCTTGTAGAAAACTTTAAATTGAAAAATGGAGCAATGGCGTCTACTGTAGCACATGATTCTCACAATATAATTGTTGTTGGAGATAATGATGAAGATATTATTAACGCTGTTGATGAAATTAAAAAAATTGGAGGCGGTTTATCAATATCTTCGAATAATGAAATTTTAGGAAGTTTAAGTTTACCTATAGCAGGTCTTATGAGTGACAAAGATATAAACTATGTAAGTGAAAATTTAGAAAATATGTTATCTATAGCATATGAAAAGTTAAATGTTAGTAAAGATATTGAACCATTTATGACGTTAGCATTTTTAGCACTTCCAGTAATTCCACATATAAAGATTACTGATAAGGGGTTATTTGACGTAGATAATTTTAAATTTATGGAAATATAAAAAATGGCAATTAAAATATGTAATTAGATAAAAGGCTGTACAAAAGAAGTTAAAATTTTGATACAGCCTTTTTATAAATCTTAAAATCTCATTTTAATGTGAGGAATTCCACACTCATCATATGTATCTGAAATTTCTTTAAATCCAAGAGAAGAATATAGATTTTTAATGTATTCTTGAGCCGAAAGTGTTATATTATTTTCATTTAGTTCTGTTTTTATAAAGTTTATAGCATGGCTCATCATTTCTTGGGCAATCTTTTTACCTCTATGGTCTTTCAAAACTAACACACGTCCTATAGATGTATCTGTATATGGACTAAATGTTTTTGGAATTATCCTAGCATAAGCGATTACTACATTTTCTTCTTCAAGAAATATATGATAACAATTTTTGTCAACATCGTCGAAGTCATTTTCTTGGAAAATTTTCTGTTCGCATCCGAATACCTCATATCTAGCTTTTGCTATTTCATAAAATTCATTTACATCTAAATCCTTAAAATGTTTTACTTTATACATAAATATCACCTCCTAAAAATTTTTAAAGAATATCTTGCAAAGTGTATTCACTTAACTTATTTTTAAATGATATTAAAGCTTCGTTTAAAATAGGTTTTAATTTGCAACGTTTTGTAAGATTACAAGTATTGTTTTCTTTAGAAAAACATTCTACTATATTCAAATTGTCTTCTGTTATATCAAGCAGTTTTCCTAAGTTTATATCTTTTGGATCCATAACTAGTTTTATTCCACCATTACGTCCTTTTGTGGATAATATATAGTTGTTTTTTGCTAATTTATATACAATTTTTTTTTATATGATGAGTAGATAAACCAAGTATATCGGATAGTTCATCTACTGTAAAAAGTTCATTTGGATGGTTACCTAAATAAATAAGTATTCTAAAACTATAGTCAGTAAATTTTGATAAGTACATAATTCTACTCCTTTTTAAATAATTTAATATAGTAGTATTATTATATTAATTAATACTATTAAACACAAGAGTAAATACAAAATTTAAATTAAATAAATTTTTATTTTATAAAATTAATGAAAATGTAACATATGTTACAGATAAAAAGAAAAATAAGGAATATAATGTGTATATAAAATAAACATTTAAAAATTGGAGGAATAATTATGGAAAATAAAATGTTTTGTTTTCAATGTCAAGAAACAGCAGGCTGTACAGGATGTACAAAATTTGGAGTTTGTGGAAAATCACCAGATTTAGCCAGAATGCAGGACTTATTAATATACGTAACTAAAGGATTATCAGAAGTTACAACAAGACTTAGAGAAGAAGGAAAAGAAGTAAGTGGTGAAGTAAATCACTTAATAACTATAAATTTATTTACTACTATAACAAATGCAAATTTTGATGATGAAATATTCTATATAAGAGTAAAAGAAACTTTAGAAACAAAAGAAGCATTATTATCTAAATTAAATAATAAAGAAAATTTATCAGAAGCTACATTATGGTCTGCAAACTCAAATGAAGAAATGGATGAAAAGTCAACTAAGGTTGGAGTTTTAGCAACTAAAGATGAAGATATAAGAAGTTTAAGAGAATTAATAATATATGGGTTAAAAGGTCTAGCAGCATACATGAAGCATGCTAATGCATTAGGATATGATGATGAAAAAATAAATGCTTTTATGCAATCAACTTTAGCTAAGACTTTGGATGAAAACTTAAGTGTAGATGAGTTAATAGGATTGACTTTAGAAACTGGCAAAGTTGGAGTAGACGGAATGGCTTTACTTGATAGTGCAAACACAGGAACTTATGGACATCCAGAAATAACTAAGGTTGATATAGGAGTTAGAAATAACCCAGGAATACTTATATCAGGGCATGATTTAAAAGACTTAGAATTATTATTAAAACAAACAGAAGGAACTGGAGTAGATGTATATACTCACTCAGAAATGCTTCCAGCACACTACTATCCAGCATTTAAAAAATATTCTCACTTTGCAGGAAATTACGGAAATGCTTGGTGGAAACAAAAAGAAGAGTTTGAAAGTTTTAACGGACCAATATTAATGACTACAAACTGTATAGTACCACCAAAAGATACTTACAAAGATAGAATATATACTACAGGAGCTGCTGGATTTGCAGGAGTTAAACATATAAAAGGTAAGAGTGAAGACGATAAAGATTTCTCAGAAATAATAGAACAAGCTAAAAACTGTCAACCTCCTACAGAAATAGAAAGAGGAGAAATAGTTGGAGGATTTGCACATAATCAAGTATTTGCATTAGCAGATGCAGTAGTAGATGCAGTGAAAAGCGGAGCTATAAAGAAATTCTTTGTTATGGCAGGATGTGATGGAAGAGCTAAATCAAGAAACTACTATACAGAATTTGCAGAGGCACTACCAAAAGATACTGTGATTTTAACTGCAGGATGTGCTAAATATAAATACAATAAGCTAAACTTAGGAGACATAAATGGAATACCTAGAGTATTAGATGCAGGACAATGTAATGATTCATATTCATTAGCACTTATTGCATTAAAGCTTAAAGAAGTATTTGAATTACAAGATATAAACGAATTACCAATAGCATTTAATATAGCATGGTATGAACAAAAAGCAGTAATAGTATTATTATCGCTATTATACCTAGGGGTAAAAAATATACACTTAGGACCAACATTACCAGCGTTTTTATCACCAAATGTAGCTAAAGTACTAGTTGAAAACTTTGGTATAGGTGGAATAACAAATGTTGAAGATGATTTAAAAATGTTTTTAGGATAATTTTATATAAAAAGGATGGCTCTACAATAAGTAAAGCCATCCTTTTTTATAAATATAATAAGTCATAAGATTAAAATATTAATTATATAGCTATATTTTAAAAAAATTGTGAAATACTAACAATGTTGTTGAAATTTCACAAGGAGGAATTTTTATGGAAAATAATATGGCTATGGAATACCCCATGTTTTGCTATCAATGTGAGCAGACTGCTGGTGGTAAGGGTTGTACTAAGGTAGGAGTCTGCAGCAAAACACCAGAAATTGCAGCTCTTCAAGACTTGTTAATATATCAAATTAAAGGAATAAGTTGTTACGCAAAAGAGTTAATAGATAAAGGTGAAAAGATAGATAAGAAAATTGTAAGCTTTGTTGAAAACTCTTTATTTACCACTCTTACAAATGTAAACTTTGATGGAGATGTTCATGAAAAAATGCTTAGACAATCACAAGAAATAAAGCAAAGTCTAAGAAGTAAAGTTTCAAGTTGTTCTAATTGCTGTGAACAAGCTGAATATAACTTAAGTGATACTAGGGACCAAATGTTAAAAGATGCTAAGCGTGCAGGAATAATGTATGATCAAAATTTAGATCCAGATATAAGAAGTTTAAGACAAACTATAATATATGGTTTAAAAGGAATATCTGCATATGGACATCAAGCTAGAGAATTAGGTTATTTTAACGATCAAGTTGATGAATTTTATTTTAGAGCATTAGCTGCAACAACAGATGATAAATTATCTGTTAATGACTTAATAACATGGACTCTAAGAACTGGTGACATGAGCGTTGCAGTTATGCAAAAACTAGATGAGGCAAACACAACTATATATAAAAATCCTTCTCCTCATAAAGTAAATGTTCACATTAAAAAAGGTCCATTTATTATAGTTTCAGGACATGATTTAAAAGATTTAGAAATGATTTTAAAACAAACTGAAGGAAAAGGAATAAATATTTATACTCATGGAGAAATGATACCATGTCATGGGTACCCAGAACTTAATAAATATCCTCATTTAGCAGGAAATTTTGGTGGTGCTTGGCAAGATCAGCAAAAAGAGTTTGATAATATACCGGGGTGTATTTTAATGACTACAAACTGTCTTATGAAGCCTAGAGATTCATATAAGGATAGAATATTTACTACTAGTGTAGTTGGATGGGATGGAGTAAAATACATAGGCAAAAATGCTGATGGAGAAAAAGATTTTAGTGAGATTATAAATAAGGCATTAGAATTAGGTGGATTTAAAGAAGATCAAGAGCCACACGAAATTTTAGTTGGATTTGGTCATAATGCCACTTTAAGTAATGCTCCAGCTATAATTGATGCTGTAAAATCAGGTAAATTAAGACATTTCTTCTTAATTGGAGGGTGTGATGGAGCAAGACCTGGAAGAAATTACTATACAGAATTTGCTCAAAAAGTACCTAAAGACTGCATAATACTTACGCTAGCTTGTGGTAAGTATAGATTTAACAAATTAGACTTTGGAGAAGTTGCTGGATTACCAAGACTTTTAGACGTAGGGCAATGTAATGATGCTTACTCAGCTGTAAGAATTGTTTTAGCATTAGCTGATGCTTTTGACACTGATGTAAATAGCTTACCGCTATCTATAATTTTATCTTGGTATGAACAAAAAGCAGTAGCAGATTTATTAGCTCTATTGTCTTTAGGAATAAAAGGAATATACTTAGGACCATCAATACCGGCATTTTTAAGTCCTAATGTACTTCAATATTTGGTAGACACATTCAGTTTACAAACTATAAGTACTCCAGATAAAGATTTAGCATCTTGCTTAGAAGTACCATCTAAATAAATTAATTAAATGCAACTAGAGTTACGTCATTTATTTAGGAGAGTTTATAATATATACAATATAATATTAAAATTTAAAAATAATATTTTAAAATATAAATAAAAGGAGATAAAAATATGAAAGCATTTGTAGATAGAGATGGTTGTATAGGATGTCAAGCGTGTGCAGGAACTTGCCCAGAGGTATTTAGTATGGATGACGATAATATATCAGTACCTATAAAAGAAGATATACCTGAAGACGTATTAGATTCAGCAAAGGATGCTAGAGATGGTTGTCCTGTTTCTGTTATAAGCATAAAATAATTTATACAAAGGAGAGATTACTATGATAACTAAAGAAACTATAATAGCAGATATAATAAAAGCCAAACCTAATGCAGCACAAATACTTATGAATTATGGAATGGGATGTATAGGATGCCCTTCAGCTCAAATGGAAAAGTTAGAGCAAGCATGTGAAATACATGGATTAGATTTAGAAAAAATATTAAAAGAATTAAATGAAGCATAATTACAAAAGGGTTACCAGTTTGTTTGGTAATCCTTTTATTTAATATAATTTATATTAAATAGTGTAACCAGCGTTACAGAAAATAAAAATTAAATAATATATAATCTAAATATAGAAAGTTAAGAAAAATAAAATTTTAAAAGTGTATTTAAAATACTTATTTAAAATAAAGATTTAATAAATATAGGAGGTTTTATTATGAGCTTATTTTTAGGAAAAATTCACTATTGGTTATTTAATAAAATACTTTGGTTTGAAGATTTAGAAAGCGAAATAATAAATTTAGCAGAGGCTAAAGGACTAGACATAGAAAAGTTAAATAAACAAATAAATTTAAAGTATGGAGAAAAATTAGAAAGCAAAAAATTAGAAGACATTATTGATACAGGAAATATACATGGATGGCTGCAAGAAAAAATACACTCATCAGAAGGAAGGATGGCGTTGTGGACATCTAAAATTTTAGAAGATAATCCAAACTCATTGAAAAAAATAGAAAATATTTATAGAAATCAAGGGGTAAAAGCTGGTAAGGAATTAAGTTCTGTAAAAAATATTACTAACGCAAAGAAATATATAATAGTATAAATGATTATATATTAGATGGAATGCCATGTGATAGAGTAAATGAAGTAATCGTTTTAGAAGATGATGTCGTAAGATGGAAACGAAGAATATGTGTGCATAAGGAAATATGGGAAAATGAGAATGTAGATGTTAATATATTTTATAATCTTAGAGATTTATGGATAGTATCATTTGTAAATACCATAAATAATGATTTTGAATATACAAAAACTGATGATGAGAATTATGTAATCAAAAAATATAAAAATTAAAAATAGTAACTTATGTTAAAGATTCAAATAAATTAAACTATATAATGTGTATATAAAATGAACATTTATAAAATTGGAGGAATTATTATGGAAAATAAAATGTTTTGTTTTCAATGTCAAGAAACAGCTGGGTGTACAGGATGTACAAAATTTGGAGTATGTGGAAAATCACCAGATTTAGCTAGAATGCAGGATCTTTTAATATATACAACTAAGGGATTATCAGAGGTTACAACAAGACTTAGAAAAGAAGGTAAAAAAGTAAGCAGCAATGTAAATCATTTAATAACTATAAATTTATTTACGACTATAACTAATGCAAACTTCGATGATGAAGTATTTTATGCAAGAGTAAAAGAAACATTAAAAACAAAAGAAGATTTATTATCGCAATTAAGCAATAAGTCTAATTTATCAGAAGCTGCATTATGGAATGCAAGTTCAAATGCAGAAATGGATGTTAAGGTAAGTATATTAAGTAAAATTAAAGATGCAATATTAGGAAGTGGAAAAGAGTTAACTCTTGATGATATAAATAAATTATTAGATGAAAAGTCAACTAAAGTCGGAGTCTTAGCAACTAAAGATGAAGATATAAGAAGTTTAAGAGAATTAATAATATATGGGTTAAAAGGTCTAGCAGCATACATGAAGCATGCTAATGCATTAGGATATGATGATGAAAAAATAAATGCTTTTATGCAATCAACTTTAGCTAAGACTTTGGATGAAAACTTAAGTGTAGATGAGTTAATAGGATTGACTTTAGAAACTGGCAAAGTTGGAGTAGACGGAATGGCTTTACTTGATAGTGCAAACACAGGAACTTATGGACATCCAGAAATAACTAAGGTTGATATAGGAGTTAGAAATAACCCAGGAATACTTATATCAGGGCATGATTTAAAAGACTTAGAATTATTATTAAAACAAACAGAAGGAACTGGAGTAGATGTATATACTCACTCAGAAATGCTTCCAGCACACTACTATCCAGCATTTAAAAAATATTCTCACTTTGCAGGAAATTACGGAAATGCTTGGTGGAAACAAAAAGAAGAGTTTGAAAGTTTTAACGGACCAATATTAATGACTACAAACTGTATAGTACCACCAAAAGATACTTACAAAGATAGAATATATACTACAGGAGCTGCTGGATTTGCAGGAGTTAAACATATAAAAGGTAAGAGTGAAGACGATAAAGATTTCTCAGAAATAATAGAACAAGCTAAAAACTGTCAACCTCCTACAGAAATAGAAAGAGGAGAAATAGTTGGAGGATTTGCACATAATCAAGTATTTGCATTAGCAGATGCAGTAGTAGATGCAGTGAAAAGCGGAGCTATAAAGAAATTCTTTGTTATGGCAGGATGTGATGGAAGAGCTAAATCAAGAAACTACTATACAGAATTTGCAGAGGCACTACCAAAAGATACTGTGATTTTAACTGCAGGATGTGCTAAATATAAATACAATAAGCTAAACTTAGGAGACATAAATGGAATACCTAGAGTATTAGATGCAGGACAATGTAATGATTCATATTCATTAGCACTTATTGCATTAAAGCTTAAAGAAGTATTTGAATTACAAGATATAAACGAATTACCAATAGCATTTAATATAGCATGGTATGAACAAAAAGCAGTAATAGTATTATTATCACTATTATACCTAGGGGTAAAAAATATACACTTAGGACCAACATTACCAGCATTTTTATCACCAAATGTAACTAAAGTATTAGTTGAAAACTTTGGCATAGGTGGAATAACAAATGTTGAAGATGATTTAAAAATGTTTTTAGGATAATTTTTAAGTATAGTCTACATTGAGTAGGCTATACTTTTATTTTAATAAAAAAGTTCAGGCATATAATTATTCATCTAAATTTAAACTTCAAGACAAAATAATAAACTTTATATGTAGAAATAAATATTTTTTACACAATATGTTAATATATTTATATAAATTAATATTTGGAGGAAATCATATGAAAAAAATATTTATTTCTATATGTATGATTGTATCTATATTTATGCTAACTGGATGCGTAAATTCAGATATAACACTTAATATAGATAAAAAAGGAAATGCAAGTGTTACAGCACAAATTTTAAGCAGTGATTATCTAATGGAGGGTATAAATGAGCAAGACTTAAAATCAAATTACGATAATGTTGAGAAAATAACAGAATCAGGCAAAACAGGATATAAAATAACTGAAAACTTAGGAAATATTGCTAACTTAAAACAAAACAATAGTAAGGGAATCAAAAAGTTTGGAGATTTAGTAAGTGTAAAAAAAGAAGATAGCTTTTTATCTAACACATACGATATAAATATAAAATTAAAAGACTATATAAACAAAAACATGAGTAAAGAAGAAATGGGAATGTTAAATTTATTTGGATCAGGATTTGATTTGAATTTCAATTTAAATACACCTATAGAATTAGTAGAATCAAATGCTAATTCAAACTCAAAAAAAGATGGAATATATAAATATAACTGGAATTTAAACTTATCAAACTTAGAAAATATACATGTAAAAGCAAAAATTCCAAATGTACAAAATATAGTGATAATATCTATTTTAGGAATAGTTTTAATTTTAGGCCTAGCCATATTTATTCTTAAAAAAAGAAAAAATATGAATAACAAATAATAAAAATTATGTTGTACATCATAAAAATGTCTGCTATAATTACAGTGAATTAAACAGATAATATTCACTAAATAGTGAATATTGTCTGTTAAAAAACTTAATAGGCAAAATTAGGGAAATCTAATGACGCAAAGCTATAGGGGCTAAGGTATGTTTATACATATTATGCCAGCCAGTTGCCAAAGAGTATACATACTTTTTGTTTTTATACGGCATTATTATATGTCTTATTAACTATACCATTAAACTACTCTTTAGGAGTGGTTTTTTTGTTAAGTAAAAAACAAAGGTTAATAAGATGCATAAGAGTGTGAGATTATAAGCGTCTAGTTTTTATATCAAGATTAACCTAGTATAGCCCAATTGGAGGGAAAGAATGAAAAATTTAAAAAGATTAAGGAAACGCAGAAGTAAAGTGCTAGTAGCTATAATGATGTCTATGCTTATAACACAAGGGTTATATTCAAGTGATAGCATAATTGTAAGTGCGCAAGAACAAACTGCGAATCATTCTAAAAACACAGTTAACCATAATCAAAAAAGAAATGTTATGTATTATGGAGACTGGTCAATTTGGGGAGGACAGGAAAACTTTTATCCAAAGGATATACCAGCAGATAAATTAACTCATTTGAATTTTGCTTTCTTAGATTTTGATTCAAATGGAAACTTAAAATTTACAGATAAAGATGCTGCTGTTGGAGCACCTGTAGGTCAAGATGGTGTTCAATGGGGAGCTGCTAATGCTGGTGTATTAAGTGCATTTCAAGAATTAAAAGCAAAAAATCCAAATTTAAAAATAGGAGTGTCTCTTGGAGGATGGTCAAAATCAGGTGATTTTTCTGAAGTAGCTGCAAATCCAGATAAAAGAGCAAATTTAGTTAAAAATGTACTGAAATTTATTGATTACACAAACATGGATTTTGTAGATATTGACTGGGAATATCCATGTGATGTTAGGCAACCTGATTTGGTAGACAACAAAAACGATGAAGGTACACCTAATGCAACTAAAGCAGATAAAGAAAATTATATAAAACTTTTACAAGAATTCAGAACAGAACTTGATAAACAAAGTAGCAAACTAAGTAAGGATTATGAACTATCTGTAGCAATACCTGCGCCTAAGAGCAAAGTCGATTTAGGCATAGATGCAGAAAAACTTTTCAACATTGTAGATTTTGCAAATATAATGACCTATGACATGAGGGGAGCATGGGATGAATATAGCGGTCATCAAACAGCGCTTTATCCAAACGAAAGTGACCCCATAAAGGGGAATAATTTATCAATAGATGAGACTGTTGATTACCTAGTAGATAAAGGCGCTGAAAAAGATAAAATTGTAATAGGGGCAGCTTATTATACTCGTGGATGGGATAAAGTTGAAAAAGGTAATAACAATTCTTTGCCAGGAATTTTTAACAAGGCTTCAATAACTACAAAAGATGCAGATCAGACACCATCAAGAGGAGCTATAAATGAAGCTCCATTAGCGTCAGGAGATGGAGGTCGCATGGGCGGAGTGTGGTCATACAGAAGTTTAGATAAATTAAAATCAAAGTATCCAGGACTAAAAGAATATTGGGATGATACAGCAAAAGCACCGTATCTTTATGATGAAAGTACTGGAAAGCTTTTTACATATGATAATGTAAAATCAATAACAGAAAAAACAAAATATGTAAATGATAATAACCTTGGAGGTATGATAGGATGGATGGCCTCTCAAGATGCTAAAACGGATTCTAGTAAAAGAGATGAATTGACAAAAGCATCTAAAGAGGGACTTTTTGGAAGTGGAAAATTACCACAAAATGAAATAACTTTTTCAAAATTAGATGTTAAAACATCAATAAGCCCGTATGAAGAACAATGGGGTGAAGATAAAAATGGATATGAGATAGCTATAAAAAATAATGAAGTATTAGAAGAGTCACAAGATGTTTTAGCCTCAGTAGAAAAAGGTGCTGAAACTATAAAAGCTCCTAAATTATATATAAAAAGTGATAAAGCTTTAAAATCAGGCGATCACATGGCTGGAAATGTCACTTATGAAAATGGGTACACAATAGTAGATTTACAGTCTGTTTGGGAAGGTAAAAACATAGAACCTGGAAAAACATATACTTTTAAATTAAAGGGAGATGCAAATATATCAGGAATAGATCTTGTTCAGAGGATGTCTGATAATGGGATAGATATGTATAGACAATCCATTCTAGATGATTCAGAAGTGAAACCTCCAGGAAATCAAGCTCCGGCAATAAATGGTGTAGATAATAAGACTATAAACATAGGGGATTCATTTGATAAATTAGCAGGGGTAACAGCTACGGATAATGAAGACGGAGATATAACAAATAAAATAAATGTTATTGGTTCTGTGGATACGAATAAAGAGGGTAGTTATAAGTTAGTCTATTCAGTTGAGGACAGCAAAGGTTCAAAAGTAGAAAAGGAGAGAGTTATAACAGTAGTAAAAAAAGGTGAGGAGCCATCACAAGATACATATGACCCCAATAAAATATACTTAGAAGGGGACTCAGTTATATTTAAAGGCGAAAAGTATATAGCTAATGGTGGATAAAAGGAGAAGACCCAGACAAATCTCAAGCATGGGAAAAGGTAATAACTCCAAATGAAGATGGAACTATAGATTATTATGAAGGTATGATTTGCAATGGTGGAGAGTATGTAAAATATAATAATCACGTATATAAAGCTAAATGGTGGACAAATACAGTTCCAGGTAGTGATGCTTCTTGGGAATTTATAAAATAAATAATTATTAAAGGGGAGAATAAATATGAAACATTTAAAAAAATTAAATAAAAAATAGTATTCACATTAATGGTATCTATGGTTATGGCATCAGGAATTTCAATGTATGATGGAATAAAGGTTAATGCACAAGAAAATAAGGCTACGAATATAAGTTATTCAAATAAGAGTGTTAATTTTGGAGTAGGGCAAGGTATTGAGTGGCCAACTCAAGTTAATGCACCTTATGTTGATATGGTTTCTTGGATAACAAAACAAGGGTATACAAATAATGGGACTGTAAATTTAAAAAGAATATCTGAAGATACAGGAGTAAAATTTTTTAATTTAGCATTTATACAATCAACAGGAAAAGTAGAAAATAATAAAGTAAAATGGGGATGGGGTGGATTTTCTGTTTTAAATGAAGACAATAATGACAATACGCAATATCAAGGTATAAAACAGTCAATTAAAGAATTAAGAGATATTGGAGGAGATGTAGTTGTATCATTTGGAGGAGTAAATGGAGAACCGATTTGGGCTACAACTCAAGATGAAAATATCTTATACAATACATATAAAGATATTGTAGATGGATATGGATTAACAAGAATAGATTTAGATATTGAAACACATGGAACACAAGGGGCCTTAGCAAATGCTAAAGCTATAAAGAAAATTCAAGATGAAACAGGAGTAGATGTAGTTTTAACATTACCTGTTTTACCAAGTGGATTAGTTTCGGATGGTTTAAATATTTTAGAAACTTATCTATCTCAAGGAGTAGATATAGAACTTGTAAATATAATGACTATGTGCTATGGAAGTGGAACTTTGTTACCTGGTGAAAATTATGGTACTGCTTCTGTAAGGGCTATTGACAATACTAAAAATCAAGTACAACAGTATTTTAAAAATTATGCAAATATATCTTTAACAGATAGCGAAGCATATAAAAAAGTAGGAACAACTTCATCTATTGGATTTGAAGGAGAAGCTCATCCTATATTTGGAACTGATTGGACTAAGTTAGTTGTAGATCACTCTATAGAAAAAGGATTAGGAATGACATCTTTCTGGTCAATGAATAGGGATGCTATGTTAGAAACTAACAGAGGGGTGACAAGTCAATATCAGTTTACAGATATATATAAAACTTTTGGAGAGGGTGCAGAACCAGGAGATCCTCAAAAGAATCAAGCACCTACATTACATGGAATAGACAATAAAACTATATATGTAGGAGATAAGTTTGACGAATTAGAAGGGGTAAGTGCTGCAGATAGAGAAGAAGGAGATTTAACATCTAAGATAAAAGTAGAAGGTAAAGTTGACACAACTAAAGCTGGAGATTACAAAATAAGTTACTCTGTAGCAGATAGTGAAGGTTTAACAACTAACAAACAAAGAACAATAACAGTTAAAGAAAAGCCAGATCCATCACAAGATACATATGATTCGAATAAAATATATCTAGAGGGAGATTCAGTTGTATTTAAAGGAGAGAAATATGTAGCTAAATGGTGGATAAAAGGTGAAGATCCAGATAAATCTCAAGCATGGCAAAAAATAGTGACTCCAAACGAAGATGGAAGCATAGATTATTATGAAGGATTAGTTTGCCAAGGAGGAGAGCTTGTAAGATATAATGGGCACACATATAAAGCTAAATGGTGGACAAACACAACTCCAGGAAGTGATGATACTTGGGAGTTAATTAAATAGATAAACAAAAATAGCTGAATAAATTTCAGCTATTTTTTTATGGTTAAATAAATTATAAATACTAAAAATTGTTAAAAACCTATGATACTTAATTATATAAATACAATATGTTTTGAGCATAAAAAATATTTTAAGCAACGGACGGAGTCGTTTGAGTAACGTGACACGAGTTTACCGAGTGGACGTTGACGACATGAAATTTGAGCGATATGAGCAAAGCGAATTTTTTACGCATACATCCTATAAATTAAAAATCTTTCACAACAATCTTTTTCATACAATCCATGAAGTTTGACCTCTTCATAAAGTAAAAATCCAGTGTTATTTTCTAGAAAATATATATAATCTTCTGAAGGATAATATAGTATTAAATCTACTACTCTTGGAGTTTTTTCATAAGAGTTTAAAATATTATTTACTATTTTTCTAAAGATAGTAACTGAAAATGGATTGAAAAAATAGAATTTGTTTTCTACAGCTTTAATTTGGTAATCTTGACCTAAAATACAATTAAAATCTATTTGACTAGAAAGTCGCTTATGCTTGTCTAAGTAATTTTCTTTATTGATTAGGCAATCTTGATAATAAGTTTCATCCATTTCTATACCTGTAGCATTACATTTGAAAAAACTATTAAGATAGAATATAAGTCTGCCTTTGCCGCATCCAAAATCAACTACATTATCCGTTTTATCCATAGTGTATGTTTTAAATAATATATCAAGTGCGATATATGACGTAGCTTGATATGGGTGGTAGTGTGTAACACTAGAATCCCAAAGTTTCTCACCCATAGTATTTATGTTTAATAAATCTTCATAAAATTTTTCATCCATAAAACTTCCTCTTTCAAATTTAGTTAAATTTTAAAATCAAAACACAAATAACATTATACATAATATTTATAATATTATGCACATGACTTTTAGTTTTTGTAGATTTTATGTATAATATAAGAGTAATATATAAATTAAAAATTGTGAACGGCGATTTTTATAAAGTTTATTATACAATAGGAGGGATTAGATGGTTAAATTAATAGCAACGGATATGGATGGGACATTACTAAATAGTAATCATGAAATTCCAAAAGATTTTAAAGACACTATAAATGCTTTAAAAGAAAAAGATGTAATGTTTGCTATATCTACAGGAAGAAACTATTTAGATATATCTTATCAATTTGATGATTATAAAAAGGAACTATTATTTATTTGTGAAAATGGAACAGGAATATACTATAAAGATGAATGTATATATTCAAAGTTTCTGGAAAAGGATACCATAAAACAATTGGTAGAACTTGGGCGTGAAGTAGAGAATGCATATCCTATGTTATGCGGGACTAAGGGGCTATATTTAGAAGATGAAGAAGCTTTAAAACAGTTAAATATACTTTTCCCTATGAATGTGCCAGTTACAAAGGTAGATTCATTATTAGATGTGGAAGATGGAATATTTAAAGTTAATATGTTTGATTTAACTGATGCCGAAACTAACAGCTATGAAATATTTAAAAATGCGAATATCGAGGGTGTAACATTAACTCCTTCAGGAAGATATTGGTTAGACATATCTAGTTTTGGAACAAATAAAGGACTTGCAATTAAAAAAGTGCAAGACATGTTTGATATAGATTATAAAGAAACTATGGTCTTTGGTGATCATTTAAATGACTTAGAGATGATGAAGAGCGCTTATTATAGTTATGCGATGAAAAATGGTCATGAAGATGTAAAAGAGATTGCGAACTTTGAAACTAAATACACAAATGAAGAATGTGGTGTAACTAAGACTATACAAGAAGAAGTTTTACAAGCTAAGGAATTAGCATAATATAAATTAAAAATAATGAGGGTTATTTAACCCTCATTATTTTTTGTATCGTAAGGCTTTATATTTCTATAACCGATAGTTGGCAACCTTCTCACCTATCTTTTAGTATAGTATGTATTATATTTAACGAAATTTTACATGGAATAAATATTAAAAAGTATTATAAGACAGGCGAGTTTATATATATTTTTATATAAATATATTAAAAAGGTTGCATATTAAAGTAAAAACATATATTATTGTATTAAGTGATTAATACAATAAGGAAGTGATACAATTTGACTTGGGAATTTGATAATAACAAACCTATATATTTGCAGTTAATTGATATATTAAAGCTGAAAATTATATCTGGTGAATTTGAAATAGGTTCTAAACTAAGTTCTGTAAGAGATATGG
This sequence comes from Paraclostridium sp. AKS73, assembly GCF_025671395.1. NCBI lineage: Bacteria > Bacillati > Bacillota > Clostridia > Peptostreptococcales > Peptostreptococcaceae > Paraclostridium > Paraclostridium sp. AKS73. The sequence continues at coordinate 18,203 of NZ_JAIXHU010000045.1, forward strand.
CGTCAGAAGCAGAAGTAAACCCAAATACTATGCAAAGGGCTTTAGCTGAATTGGAAAGGGAAGGATTACTGCATAGTCAAAGAACCAGTGGTAGGTTTGTGACAAATGATGAAGAAAAAATTAAATTTATGAGAAAAGAAATAGCAGATAGAGAAATAAATTCACTGAAAGAAAAGTTAATACAATTAGGATACAAAAAAAATGAAATTGTAGAGATTGTAAAAAATAATATAATGGAGGATTAATATGAGTAAAAATATAGCTGAGTTTAATGATGTATATAAAAAGTATGGTAAGAAACAAGTATTAGAAGAATTTAATTTAAGTATACCTAAAGGAAAAATAGTAGGTTTACTGGGACCAAATGGAAGTGGAAAAACTACTATGATAAAGTTACTAAATGGATTAACACAATGTGATAAAGGAAATGTTTTTATAAATGGATTGAAACCGTCTGTAAAAACTAAAGAAATTGTATCTTATTTGCCTGATAGAAACTATTTAAATGAAGATATGAATGTAAAAGAACTTTTAAAATTATTTAGTGATTTTTATAAAGACTTTGATATAAACAAGGCAAAAGAAATGATAAAAAATTTAAATTTAGAAGAAAATGAAAAAATAAAATCTATGTCTAAAGGTACTAAAGAAAAAGTAGGCTTAATATTAGTAATGTCAAGAAATGCAAAATTATATATACTTGATGAGCCTATAGGAGGAGTTGATCCAGCATCAAGAGCTTATATAATAAAAACTATACTTAAAAACTTTAATGAAGATTCAACTCTTTTAATTGCAACACACCTTATAAATGAGATTGAAAATATTTGTGATGAAGTTATTATAATTTCTAAAGGAGAGATTTTATTAAAAGGGAATGTAGACGAAATTAGAGAAGCAAAAGGAATGTCTATAGATACTTTATTTAGGGAGGAATTTAAATGTTAGGAAAGTTATTAAAATATGAATTAAAATCAACTGCTAAATTTTTTGTACCTATGTACATTGCAATATTAGCAATAACAACTTTAAACTCTATATTTATAAGAAAAGATGTTTTTATAGAGGCACAAGGGATAATAAATATGGTTATAGGTGGACTATTTATAGCAATAACAACCCTAACTATAGTAATTATAGTTAAACGATTTAAAAAGAACTTACTAGGAGATGAAGGTTATTTGATGTTTACTCTTCCTGTAAATACTAGCAGTCTTATATTATCAAAATATATATCTGCCTTAATATGGGTGTTATTAACTATAATAGTTAGTTCAATGTCAATAATTATATACTCTAATGCACTATTTACTGATATTGGGGGATTATTTGGAGATGGAACAATATTTTCTATAAACAGCATAATGATTTCAGGAAAACAATTAGTTAAAAACAATCAAGATATTATAATAATTTTTAGTACTATAGGATTAATTTTAAGTGGTATATCTATAGTTGTATTTGTTATTTACAATTCGATAGCAATAGCTCAATTACCTATTTTCACTAAACATAAAACTGTAGTTAGTATAACATTATTCTTTGTAATAGGGAAAATTATAAGTATTATCTATGACTTTATTAACAATATTGCAATACCAATAAATATTTCAAACCTAGAATTTATCCAAGCCTTTACAAAAGTGACTACAATAGGAATTTTACAAAACATATTTATAGTTATTATTTTATTTATTAGTCTTAATTATACTTTAAGTAAAAAACTTAATTTAGACTAATAAGGTAAATTTTATATCGTTTAAAAATTTAAAAAAAATCACAACATAATCTTAAGTAAATTAAGAAAGGGTGATTATATGAAAAAGTCTAAAAAATATGATGAATATAAAAATGAAGCTCAAAATTTTCAATCTATGGTAAATCATTCACAACGAAACTCAGAGTTTGAGTCTCAATTAGAGGAAAGTCAAACTGTTGATAAAAAAATGGCTTCAAAAAGACAAGGAGCATTAACTAAGCAAATAAGTAATTAATGTAAAGTTTGATTTTGTCGAATTAAAAAAATAAAATAGTTAATGATAATAAGGAATAAAATAAGCAACAAGAAAGGAACTATTTAAAATGAAAAATTCTATGAAAAATCAATCATTAAATTCTATGAAAAATAATGCTCAACCTAATATGCAAAGCGTATCTGAGATGAACATGCAAAATAGTGGAAATCTAAATCTACAAAACAGTGTTCAACCAAACATGCAAAATAATGCTCAGCCTAATTTACAAAGTGTATCTGAAATGAATATGCAAGATAGTGTTGAACCAAATTCTCAATTCTCATCAAGTGTGGGTGCTAAGGGAATGGCTGATAAAAATGCTTATGCAAAAAAACAAATGCAAAATAATGAATTAAATTAAAAGTAAGCTTTATATATAAAAATAATAAAGACTGTAGTTTATTTTTTTAACTACAGTCTTTATTATTTTTACTAAAAAATATATAATAAAGGTTATGACTTAAAAGAAATTAGGTGAGTAAATGGATTTTAAAATAGTAAATGAAGTTTTACTACAAAATATAGATAGATATAGACTAGATAGATCTAGAGACTATTATAAACAAGGATATATAGAAGAAAGCTTTTTTTCAAAAGAGGAAGATAAAATAAGTTTATACGGTACAGTAGTATCAAAATATCAAAGAGAAATTTATAATAGCTTTTTAATAATAGACTTAAATAATAAAAAAATTATAAGCAGCGGATGCACATGTGAGGATTTTAATCAAAATACAACTCTTAACAATCACTTTATATGTAAGCATATAGCATGTATAACATTAAAGGAAATTGACAATTTGAAATCTAATATAGTAAACAATTTAAAATTAAAGACTATGGATATAAAAGAACAAACTAGACCGAAAGTAAATACAAGATTTATAAATAAAGATTTACTGAATTATTTTAAAGTAATTCCAAAAGAGAAAGTAAATTTGGAAGTAGATATAACTAGTTATTTAAATCAAACTTTAGAGGTTGAATTTAAGATAGGTAATGACAAAATGTACACGCTAAAAGATTTTAAACAATTTGCGACTTCAAGAGTAGATGGAAATCCAATAATGTATGGAAAAGATTTTATATATGATCCCAAGAGTAGTTACTTTGAAGATGATGAAGAATTAGCGCAGTTTATAGAAGACTATGGACTAAGTTTAGTAGATAATATAAACTCAAGAAAAAATAGATACATGATATTAAATTCTAGTTTACTAAAAAGGTTAATGGAAAAGCTTAAATATAAAGAATTTACGTTTAACTATAATAGAAAAACATATAATCCTCAGATAATAAATGGATATGTACCAATTGATGTAGAAATTAAAAAGGTAGGAGATAAAATAGTTATACTTAATAATGATAATTTACCTGTTCCTTTATCAAAAAAAGGAGATGTAGTCTTTTATGAAGGCAATATATATTTAATTTCAGGGGATAATGGAATATACTATAAAAAATTATATGAATTATTAAATGAGAATAAATTAATAGAGTTTGAGGACAATGAAGTTAGCGAATGTCTAACTAATTTAATTCCTAAGTTAAAAGAAATATCTAATAATTTGAATATGGATGAAAGTATTATAAACAATATAACTAAAGACTTAACAGTGAATTATTACTTCGACTTAGCCGATTCAAGAATTATCTGTGATGTAAAAATGCACTATGAAGGTGAAAAAGATGGCAAATTTGTTATAAGAGATATTGAGAAAGAAGAAGAAGCTGTATATAGGCTCTACACAAATTATTTTGAAAGAGAAAAAGATAAATATGTGTTTAGAGGTACAGACTCTCATCTATATGATTTTTTAACTACAGAAATTAATAGGTTAAAAAATATTGGACAAGTATACTATTCAGATAAATTTAAAGAAAAGAAGGTATATAACTCCTCCAATATAAAAGTAGGTTTAGGAGAGGAGATAAACCACTATCTTGAATTTAAGTTTAAAATAGAAGATGTAGATGAAAAAGAATATAAGGAAATTTTAAAATCTTTTAAGGCAAATAAACGATTTTATAAACTTAAAAATGGAAATTTTATAAATTTAGAAGATGATCAAACAAAAGAAATATTTAAGCTTATGGAAAGTTTAGGATTTACTAATAGCATTAAAGAGATGAATGTACATAAAAGTAAAGCAATGTATATAAATAATCTGTTAATAGAAAAGAAAATACCCTATATAGAAGGTATTGAAAATATAAAAAATACAGTAGATAAATTCAATAATAGAAAAGATGAAAATTATGAAGTGCCGAAAAGTTTAAATGCTGATTTAAGAGATTATCAAGTTGAAGGTTTTAAGTGGTTTAAAAGCTTAAAATCTTGCGGATTTGGAGGTGTTTTAGCTGATGAAATGGGGCTTGGAAAAACAATACAGACAATAACTTTTTTATTGTCTCAAAAGAAGCTAAAAGCATGGTGATTACTCCAACATCTCTTATACATAACTGGAAAAGTGAGTTTGAAAAATTTGCTCCAAGCTTAAGAATAGGCATAGTTCATGGAAATAAAAAAGAAAGAGAAAGTACAATAAACAATATTGAAAGTTTTGATGTTTTATTAACTACATACGGTTCCTTAAGAAATGATAATGATAAGTATGAAGATATTAATTTTGACTGCTTGATTATAGATGAAGCACAAAATATTAAAAATCCAACATCTATAACAACCGATGCTGTTAAAAATATAAAAGCTAAATGTAAGTTTGCTCTTACAGGAACACCTGTTGAAAATAACTTAGCAGAACTGTGGTCTATATTTGATTTTATAATGCCTGGGTATTTATATAATTTAAATAAATTTAGTTCTATTTTTATAAAAGATGAAAGTAATTTAATTAGATTAAAGAAACTTATAAAACCTTTTATTTTAAGAAGGACTAAAAAACAGGTAATTACAGAATTACCAGACAAAATAGAAACGAAATTTTTAGTTGAATTAGGAAAAGAACAACGTAAAATATACAAAACATATGTTGATGAAATTCAAAGAAAGTTACAAGATAAATATGAAAGTAATGATAAAATAACTATTTTAGCATATTTGACGAAGTTAAGACAACTATGTTTGGACCCAAGTTTGATAGTTAGTGATTATAAAGGAAAAAGTTCAAAAATAAACGCATGTGTAGAAATAGTAAAAGATAGTATATCAAATAATGATAAAATTTTGGTATTTTCTCAATTTACAAGTGTGCTTAAAAATTTAGCATATATATTGGATAAAGAAAATATAGAATATAATTATTTAGATGGACAAACTAAAGCTAAAGATAGAATTGAACTTGTGAATGACTTTAATGAAAATAATAATAAAAAAGTATTTTTAATTTCACTAAAAGCAGGAGGAACTGGATTAAACCTAACTTCTGCAAATAAAGTAATTCACTTTGATCCATGGTGGAATGTATCTGTTGAAAATCAAGCTAGTGATAGAGCTCACAGGTTGGGGCAAAAACAGGTTGTTGAAGTTATAAAGTTGATAGCTAAAGGAACTATAGAAGAAAAAATTATAAAACTTCAAGATGATAAACTTAAAATGATAGATGATATAATAGGAAATGAACTATCTGATTCAAACACTTTTAAAAATTTATCAAATGATGAAATTTTAGATTTATTGACATAATTTAAGAAAGGTAAAAATGACATGAGTAAAAATATATTTAATGGAAAAAAATTAAAAAATGCTAGGATGTATAGAGCTAAAACTGTAGATATGTTGGCTAGCGAAACTAAAATCAATAAAAAGGATATATTAGCTTTTGAAGCTGACAAGTATAAACCAACACTAGAAAATGAAATGAAATTAGCTAATGCTTTAAGTTTTTCAAAGCATTACTTTAGTGAAAAAGATAAAGTTAACGTAGTAGTTGAAAATACACATATTAGAACTGAGTCAACTTTACCTAGAGTAGAAGATATAGCATTAAAAGAAAAACTAGTTATGACTCACAGGGTGCTTAATTTTATACAAGGATATATAAAGTTCCCAGAAATGAATTTACCAAATAATTTAAATAGAAACGATGATATAGAAGTACTAGCTGAAAAAACAAGAGAATATTTCAACTTGGATAATGGACCTATAGGTAATATGGTTAACTTGCTTGAGATAAATGGAATTTTTATATCTGCCACTAACATAGATAAAAAAGGTGCCCTTGCATTTAGCCAGAAACAAAGTATAGATAAAGAAAGCAGATATTTTATAGCTCTAGGAAATGATAAAAAATCAGCTTCTATAAGAAATTATGATTTAGCATATGAACTAGCTTATATAGTAGCTAATGAAGCAAATATACAATCTAAGAAATTCTCGAAAGATGAGTTTGCTTGTGCATTTTTAATGCCTAAAGACTCATTTTTAAATGATCTAGAAGGAACTCAAGAGTTAGAAGATTTTATAGAGTTAAAAAGCAAATGGATAGTTCCTATATGGGCTATGATTCTTAGAGGTTACCAATTAGGAAAAATAAGTTATAAAAAATATATGTACTTAATGAACGAAATGGATAAAAATGGATGGAGCAAGAAAGAGCCATTAGATAGCAATATAAAATCTTCGCATCCAATTCTTTTAAAAAAATCATTTGATATGCTAATTGAAGGTAAGATTATGAATGAAGGTCTGTTTATGAATAACCTAATAAATTATGGTCTTAGTATATATCCACAAGATGTAGAAGAGTTACTCGGATTAAAAGAAGGAACTTTATCTAAAAGCATAAATAAGAGCAATAAAGATAATGTAAAAAAAGTTAACTTTAGAAAGTAAAAAAAGGGCTATATTAATTTTTTAATATAGCCCTTTTTTTACTTAAAATAGTATAAGCACATAAGCCATAGCAATTATAGCAACTAATAGCCATATTACTCTGCCTAAAATCATAGGTTTTATTTCTTTTGTAACAAAATCTTTTATATTAATTAGTATCTGGAGGAACTGGTTCAAGAGTTAGACCTATTTATATACAGAGAACAAGGAAAAACAGGAGAACGTTTTGGAAATATGATTGATAGAATTGGCGTTGAAAACATGGAAACTCAAATTTTATCAAATGATATGGTAGATAGAAGAGAAGAAATATTGGAAGCAGAACTTCATGTAGTTGGAGGAGCTACTTGCTAAAAAAGTGAAAAAATAACTTGAAAACTTATAGTTTGTAAGTTATTTTTATATTTTTTTGTTATAAGTATATTGAAATTTTTATATTTTATAGACAGATTTCTTTTTATACTGTATATTTTTATGTACATTGTATACTAAAAAACATATAACAATAATAAAAGTTTATTTGGATATATTAATTAAATAACAATGATAAGGAGATTGTTTTCATATGAATAAAAATAAAGAAATTTT
>NZ_JAIXHU010000046.1:0-24655 GCF_025671395.1 Paraclostridium sp. AKS73
CTGAAGTTATTTTTAATTTTTAAAATTTAAATATATTTATAATTAAACAATTAAATAGTAAAATTAACACTAATTTTTTATCTATTTCAGTTATATGCTTAATGCTGTTTTTAACTATAGTAATGCTTTCCACGGGTATAGGCTTTAAAAATGCTTCAGAAAAAATTTTAATTGACTCTACTCCTTTTGATGTAAGTATATCTTTATATAGTGATGATTCTATAAAAACCGTAGAAGAGTCTTTAAATGCTGTTAATTTTAAGTTTGATGATACTGAAAAATATGTATATTTTGATATATATGACTCTGGAGTAAAATTAAAAGATATAATCAATAAAAAAGATTTAATTAATAAATATATTTTAAGTGACGAATTTGATTTTTATAATATAGATTTGATAAAACTATCAGATTACAATAATATTAGAAAATTAAAAGGTAAAGATACTGAATCTCTAAAAGAAAATGAGATTATACTAACATCTAATAATAGGAGTATTTTAGATATACTTAATAAAGAGTTTGAAAAAAATAAAAAAATTAACTTATACAATAAGGATACAAAATTAAAAATGGAGACATAATTGAAGAATCTCTTAAATCTTCACCATATCTTAATAATATTGCAACATTGATAGTTAATGACAGTATAGTTCAAAATGCAGAAACTAAGTCATCTAATTTAAATGTACAGTTTACTAAAAATAAGAAAAAGTCAGAAAAAAATTTTCGATTATTACTCGACTCATTTAGAGAGGGTAAAGTAGACTATAACAAGGCTGGTTTTTTAAATGGAGATACTAAACAGGAAATATATATAAATAACAAAGGCGCAGTTACAATTGTATTATTTATAGAGATGTACTTAGGTATAATATTTTTAATTTCTAGTATGGCAATTTTAGCAATCCAACAACTATCAGAAGCTAATGATAGCATAGAAAGATATAAAGCTATAGAGCGTTTAGGAGCAAATGAAAAGATGATTAATAAAACTATATTTATTCAGATACTTATATATTTTGGACTACCTATATCACTTGCGTTTTTACACTCTATTATAGGTATAAAGGTTATATATAACGTTATGGAATCAGTGTATAATCCAGATATTAAATATACATTGATAAGTACAGCTATTATTTTTCTAGTGGTATATTTGCATATTTTTACACTACATATATAGGATATAAAAATATAGTTAAAAATTCAAAATAAAAGCTAACCTGATTATTAGGTTAGTTTTTATTTTGAATTTTTTTACTGTTATTAAAGTTAAATTTAAAAAGAAACTGATATAATTAAATTAAATATATCAATTAAAATGACATTGAAAAAATCTTTATCAAAGGGATGTATAGATATAGGGCTTATATTAAAAAAAGAAGAAATTGAAAAATATTACTTCCATTCAATTGGTCATTCATTAGGATTAGATACACATGATGTTTGGATAAGTGATTCAAAACGTGAGGTTGGATCTGTGATAACTAATGAGCCGGGACTTTATATAGAAGAAGAGGGTATTGGTATAAGACTAGAAGATGATTTACTAATTACTGACTTTGGGTGTACAAATCTATCAAATGATATACCTATTGAAATAGAAGATATAGAAAACTTAATGAGATAAAATTTTAAAAGACTTTTTAATGTATTTATTAAAGTATATAAGTGCATTTTAAAGTCTTTTTTATGCTTAGGTAAAGTGAGTTTTATGTTTTAAACAATAAATCTCAGGGTATTTAATTTTGGTAATCGGTAATTATATAATCAAAGGAGAACAATTTATGAGAAAGATATTAAATGAATTTAGAGAATTTGCAGTTAAAGGAAATGTAATAGATCTTGCTGTCGGGGTTGTTGTGGGAGGTGCATTTTCTAAAATAGTTACATCATTAGTAAATGATATTATAATGCCTGTAGTTGGAATGCTAACTGGAGGTATAAACTTTCTGAATATAAAATTGTACTAAAAGAAGCTGTTGGAAAATCTCCAGCAGTAACTTTAAATTTAGGAAACTTTATACAAACAACAGTTAATTTTATAATAATATCATTTTGTATATTTATATTTATAAAGGGCTTAATGAAGCTGAAAAAGGCAACTCTTAAAGAAGAAATTGCTGTTGAGGAAGAAAAAGCTGAAAAAATTTCTGAAGAAGTTTTATTACTTAGAGATATAAAAGATTTATTACAAAATCAAAATTAATTTTAAAAAGGATAAAGTTAAACTTTATCCTTTTATTTATAAATTTAAATTTATTTTTTGCATAAAATATGATATGATATTAATATTATTTTAGTGTAAAACAATTTATAAAGTTACATGATTATAAAGGTTAAAGAGGTGGTGTAAAATGAGACAAGGGAGTTCAATAAGAAGGGCAAAATCGTTTATTTTAATATTTAGTATAATCTATTCTATATTTGAATCTAATATATTATATTTAACTCCAATAATAACAGTATTAATTCCATATCATTTTATGAGAAATAAAGAGATTACAGATCAATCAACATTAGAAAATCAAAAAACTTTAAGTAGATTATTACTATTTAACTTTATATGTATTGAGTTAGTAAGTTTAACGACTCAAAGTGGAAACTTTGTGACATTTAACATTAGTGTAACTATGTTGATTTATTTTGTTTATTTCAAAATGCTATCTTCTAACGAAAAAAAGGTTTTAGCGTTTAAAAAAAATCCTAAGGTTGTGTATGATAAAATGAAATTAAAGATAGATACATTAGAAAACATATATCAAAAAGGGTTAAATGAAATGGAAAGTACTGATGATGAAAAAGTAAAGAAATCTATGCAAGCTAAACTGGATAAATTAAAGATAAAAATAAATGCATCTAAGCAACAACTAGATATGATAGAAAACATTATAAATTCTAGTGAAAATAATAAGTAATGAAAAAGGTGAACTATTAAATGTTCACCTTTTTTAAACTTCAAATCCTAAACATATTTCACATATAGCAGATATTATAAAATAAATACCTATTATGTATGGAGTTGCAAATAGTGTTACTATAGGATTTACAAGAATTAATATTCCAAGAATTACAAGTAATACGTTATATAAAGTATTTAAATTGAACCCAATTTTTTTTCTTTTTATTGATATTATTAATAGGTATATACCTCTTACAACTGCCCATATTCCATAAAATAATATTAAAGTTTCTGTAGTTGATATAGGGGATAACCATACTATTAAACCAAATAGTATATTTATAATTCCACTAAATACATAATATGCTTTTTCAGTAGTTTTAAAGGCTCTTATTATTGTAAATATTCCGGCTATAATTAGTAATATTCCGGATACAGTTGTAAAGCTAAAAAAAGATTCTATTGGATTTATAAAAAATAATATACCTATTATACCAAATAGAATTCCTTCCAATATTAGTGTTGTTTCTAGTTTTCTTTTATTTTCCATATGTACCATCTCCTCGAACATATATATACCCTAAGAAAATATTAAATTAAACATACTAAACTAAAGTTAAATAATTCTAAAATTTTTAAAAAAATATATTTAAAGTTAAAATGAATAAGTAAAATTATGTATATTCATTTTAAAAAATAAAAAACACTATTATCGGGTGTATTTATCAAATTAAATAAATAATATTGAATAATGTAAATTTACTTATTTAAAATACATAAAATTTAATCTTAATAACAAAAATATAAAAATGGCTATATCTAAGGTGACATAGTCATTTTTATCTAAAAGTAAAAAAAAATTATTTTTATGTTTTCTAGAAGATAAATCTTTTAAATAAGCTTCTGAAGAATTTTTTAAAGTTGAAGTCCATTGATTATTGTTTTCATTTTTTGTATAGATTCTGACTTGCTTGTTAAATCATTCAAAGAAGTTGCCCATTGATTATTAAATTCAGTTTTAGTTTTCTTAGACATTTTTAAATCTCCTTTATTTTAAGTATGTAGTTATTTTAAGCTTAAAATATTAAATTTATTCTAAGTAAAATTTTGCAAGTCAAATAGAATTTTATATGAATTTATACTATAATCTATTGACACTTAATGCTATTTAATGCTTATATTAAAGATATAAGTTTATATATTATATTAGGAGGTAAAAATGAAAGTAAATTGGAACAGTAAATATACTACTATATCTGTGTATTCGTTTATAGTTATTTGCTGTAGTATTATTTTTATCGCATTGCGAGTGATACAAGTGTATTTATGGGGAAAATAAGTAGTATTATATCTACGCTTCAACCATTTATAATAGGGGCTGTTATAGCTTATCTATTGAATTTTATATTAGTATTTGTGGAAGAGCGAATATTTAATAAAAACAAATTAAATAAATTAAAGCCTAAAAGTAAAAGAGCTCTAGGTCTTTTAATTACTTATATAGCAGCATTTATTTTATTAGCTTTATTTGTTCAATTTGTATTACCTCAATTAGTAGAAAGTATGCTTGGACTTGTCAATGATATACCTACATATTTAACTAATTTATCAGATCTTTTAACTAAATATACAAAAGATTTGAATATAGATAAGGAATATTTAGATATAGCGGTTACAAAACTTACTGACTTTATAAACTATTTTATAAGTATTGCTGCGGAATTACTTCCAGTTGTGGGACAAGCTTTAGGAATAGTAGCATCTAGTGTATGGAATATAGTTCTAGGAGTTATAATATCTATTTATTTACTTATAGACAAAGAAAAGTTTTGTGCGTTAGGACGAAAAGTAGTGTGTGCAGTATTTAATGAAAAACATTCTAAAAGAATATTACAACTAGTTGATAGAAGTAATGATACATTTGGAAAATTCTTGAGTGGAAAAATAATAGATTCTGCTATAATAGGAGTACTTACTTTCATAGTACTTACTATATTCAAAATGCCATATGTACTGCTTATATCAGTAATAATAGGCATAACAAATATAATACCATTTTTTGGACCTTTCTTTGGAGCTATACCTGCAACTATAATAATTCTATTCGTATCACCAATAAAAGCATTATGGTTTATGCTAATAATTATAGTTATTCAACAATTAGATGGAAATATTATAGGACCTAAAATATTAGGTGATTCTATAGGTATTTCAGCATTTTGGATTTTATTTTCACTATTAGTGGCAGGAAAATTCCTAGGTTTAGTAGGAATGATTATAGGAGTTCCTTTATTTGCTATAATTTACTCAATTATTAAAGAAGTAATAGAGGAAAAACTAGATAAAAAAGGTCTACCTGTTAATACGAAAGATTATTTTAAAAAGTAAAATAAAAAACTACCCAGATTTAAATTTGGGTAGTTTTTTATTTTTATAATTTTTATTCAAAACGTTTGTTGGGGAATAGTTTTTTATAGAAATCTTAATGATTAATGTATGATAGGTAATTAAATAAAATTATCTATTTAAGTTAAAAGTACGTGTGGTTTCGAATTTTACTTAATTTGAATAAAATAATAAATCTGATAAAATTAATATTATCGTAAAAATAAAAAATATAATTCGAAAAGGAGGGTTTATGAAAAAGCAGATTTTACCTAAAACATTACTGTTTATAATTATATTTGCATTCATAAATATTTTTATTTCTATATTTGGAAAAGAAAATTCTTTAATTGGGGTTATAGTTATAACTATGTTGCTAATGCTTCTACAACGAAACTTAGCTATATCTCCAATTAAAAATACATTTAAATTGGTAGGAATCAATTTATTTTTAGGAGTATTTTCATTTTTAGCTGTTCAAAATATATTTTTAGGAATTGTTTGTAATTTAGTAGCTATGTTTATAGTAGCATACCTATTTAGTTATAATTTAAGAAGTCATTTGGATGTAGCATTTGGATTGTTATATTTATTTATGATTGGAGCACCTGTTAGCTTAGATCAACTACCTTTAAGACTAACATCTTTAGCTGCTGGGGCTTTAATCATAATGATTTCACAAATATTAGTTAATAAAAATAAATTAGAAAAAACTAGTGATAAAGTATTAATGGATTTAGGTATTTATATAGCCCAAAAAGCTGAATATTTAAAAAATCAAAATGACTATAGTGAATCTTTGGATTTAAAAATAAATAATTCAATGCGAAAAATAAAAACTATTATTTATGATAATAGAAAAAAAGGTTTCTTCTTGACTGGTAATGGATCTAATGTTTTTAACATAGTTTTTAATTTTGAAAGAATAAATGCTATGCTAGATGATTATAGACAAAATACAAGCTTGTATGATAGTGAAGATTTATCAATGATTAGTTATGAATTAAATAATTTAAAGTGTCATTTAAATAAAGATATAAATCAAAAAAAATAAATTTTAAAAATTCAATTAGTACAGAGTTATATGAATTTTACGATGCAATGGAAAATATATATTTTTTATTTAAATTGAATATAAAAATAATATTAGTGAAGAAAATATATATGATAATTTAGAGATTCCATATAATTTCAAAAAATCTTATATTTATAAAGATCATATAAGTACAAAATCTATGAAGTTTACTTATGCTACAAAAGTTGCTATAGGAATTTCATTGGGTGGATTTGTAATGGATTATTTCAACTTAAAAGAAGGTAGATGGATATTATATACTATATTTTCTGTTATACAACCGTATACTGAAGACGGAATAATTAAAACTAAAAAAAGACTATTTGGAACTATTTTAGGATGTATATCAGTATTTATATTATTTTCAATATTTAAAGATTCGACTATAAGGGCAATTATTATAATTTTCACTGGATATATAAGTGGTTATGCAAAAGAAATAGATTATAAGTATGAAATGATATGTATTACAATATCAGCTATAGGTTCTGTTAGCATGCTCACTTCACCTGATGTATTTATTATAAATAGGGTTGCATTTATTGTATTAGGTATTATTATAGCCTTAATTATAAACAAATTAATATTACCATATAATGCAAATACTGCATATGAAGTACTAATAGATATGTATAGAAATGTAATTAAAGAAATGGAAATAGAAGTTCAACTATCAGTTGATGGAGATGGAAATATTCATAAAGTAAAAAATCTTCTATTAATAGCTAACTTACTAGAAGATAAGTTAGTATCCATGAATAACTTAGTAAATCATAAAAATCAATATGAAGTTTTAAATAAAAAGAGATTATTAATTAATAGTATGTATTGCATACATTTAAAATTCAAAAGAAATAATGAAATGCCTATATACTATAATTTAGCACAGTTAGAAGAAGCTAAGGATTTAATAATCGAAGACATTGAAACTACAAATGATAGAGATCATAAAGTAATATGTAAAAATCTACTTTATATAATTGAAAACTCAGATGTTATTAAGGTATATGCATAAGATAAAAAAGAAATTAGTAAATCGAATGATTTACTAATTTCTTTTTTTTACATTAATTTATTTCGTTTTGAGTAATCCGTATGTCTAGTGTTATTATAACTTAACTTTGCACAAACACTTACTGTATGTCTATTTCTATTGTGTTTTATTTCTAAATCACTAAACTCTGCGTCATCTGCATTACTTCTTAAGTAATTTCTTACAACATCTTCAGCGGAATTCTCATTAACATTATTATATGTTTTAAAATAAGTATCTTCGCCTATTTCAAGTTTTAAATTATAATTACCACTATTCAGTCTATTTCTCATTTCACTCATATTGTCCATAGCTTACCTCCAAAATTAATAGTATTATCATAATTAAGTTTCTCCAAAGTAAGCTAATTTTATTAGGATTATAAAAGTTTTAGAATAGCTTGTTTAAAGTCGTTTTCATTAAAACTTCCGTTGAAGTTTATAGATCCAAGTACTGTACAGTAATTAGAGTCACTATTTTTACTCCATAAAATCGAATGATTTAAAATATCTTTACACACTTTGTCTAAATCAATTCCCATAGCTTCCATGCTAAAACGCATTTTATCAGGATATCTACAAGGCATGTTATCTATATATGTACATCTTTCACAATATCTACAACGTCCACCATCTGATAAAAGTCCATTAAATATTTCCTCTAATGGTATAAGTAAATCAGATAACACTTTTCTTAGATACGGATGCACATTTTCTATTGAATTGTTATCATCAACATCCATATACATTGCTAAAACTAAAGAGTACTCGTAATGTTTTGTGTAGTCAGTGAATTTTGGACTGTTTGGAGGACATGTATAACTTAAATTATAGTGAGGACATCCATCTTTACAAAGGCCTGTGAAATAGTTAAAATTCATATAATTTTCTAAAATATTATTTTTACATATATTTGCTTTTAGTTTTATATCATTTCCATCTTTTTTAAAATTTAGTGTAATCATAGTAACACTCCTATATATATTTTTACTAATACTATAATATTATTATATCATTACACATCTTACAACATTGTTACAGTAAAAATATACAAAAAGTGGTATAATTATTTGTATGTTTTGTGATTTTATAGCAGTTGGAGGTGTCTTTTGAGGAGAAAATTGTTTATATTGAGTGGGATTGCATTATTATTTGTTTTATCTTTTGTTTGGTCTGTAAATGTATTTACTTTAAAAGAAATTAATAAAAACGAAATAGATGTCAATCAATTTATAAAATGTAGTGACGAAGTGAGTAGTTCAAAAGCTCAAGTTAATTGGCAGTATGTAGCAAGTATAATAGGGGTACAAAATAAAAATAATTTTAAAGATGTGAGTAATGATGAAATAAAAAATATTGCTAATTTATTCATAATTAAAGATGGAGAAAAATACAAAATTTTAAATTTAGATGATGTCTTAAAGAAGCTTGAATTTAGTTCTAAAGAAGTTAAGAGAACTCATGACTATGTAAGTGATTTAAAATATTTTGGGTTAAAACCATCTAGACTAAACCCAGATGGAAAATATATGACATTTATAGACTCTGTAAAAAATAGTGCTATCTATAATTATAATAAGTACAAAATTTTACCATCTATTACTATAGCTCAATCTATACTTGAGTCTAATTGGGGGAAATCTGAACTATCTTCTAAGTATAATAATTTATTTGGAATAAAAGCAAATAATGCGTGGAAAGGTGAGTATGTTAATATAGAGACTAGTGAATATTACGATCAAGTAATCACAGATAAATTTAGGGTTTATAAAACAAAATCAGAATCTATACAAGATCATGCAAAATTTTTAAGTGAAAACCCTAGATATAAAGAAGTTCTTACTAAAGCTACTTATATAGAACAAGCAGAAGAACTTCAAAGTGCTGGGTATAGTACTGTTTCAGATGAAAGTGGAAATTTAACATATAAAAACTTATTAATAGAGATAATTCAACAATACAACTTACAATTAATCGATAGTTATGTTCAAGAAATAAGAGAATAGAACAAATGTTCTATTCTCTTATTTCTTTTTGTATGTGTTTTTATTTATAAGTTCTTCTCTAAGGATATTTCCTTCTTCATCTAAATATACTCTATAAGTATCTACCTTAACTTTATCTTCCTCATAATTGCTTTTTGTTATAAGGTAAAGTCTTTCTCTGTCTTTATCACATCCATAAATTTTAGATGTAATAACTCCTTTATTTACTGTATTTTTAATATAAACAGGATGCATAAGCGGATTTTCAAATTTAAAATCTGTATACCCATAAGATACCGCAGCATCTCGACCTGCAGGTGCATATTTTGATACAAATGTATGATTATGAACTTCTGATATATTCATTCCTGAAAGTAATGCAGCGTTATATATTGTGGTAGATACTTGACATACTCCACCACCTTCGCCATTTACATATTTGCCACCAACTATAACCTTAGCTGTTTTATATCCGTTATGCCATGTTCTAGCGCCTGTAGAATTATTATATGAAAACTCTTTATGAGGCATTATCAATTTATCGCTGGTACTGCTTGCTGCAACATTTATATTATTCCCTCTAGAAGTCGTATAGTTAAAAGTAGTACTGAATTGACCTAGTACTGTATTTATAGAATTAACATTTTCTGTGGTTACTTTAGGATCAACAGTATTTACTGGAATTTTTAAATCTTTTATGTTCTTACTTGTTATCATAGTATATATAGATTCTTTTAACTTAATTTTATCAACTTTCTTACCATGCTTAGATGCAGTCCTTTTAATAGAACCATCATCATTTACAGCTATAGTAGCATTAACTTCTTTTATATCTATTTCTTTGCAGATATCATTAATTAGTTTACTTAACTTAACTTCATCATAGGTACTAATTAATTTTACAACATATTTGTCTTTAAATCTTAAATTTGATTTTCTTTTTAGGTTTACCAATATGTCATCATTTCTAGTAAAAAAATAAGCTTCTTTAATAGCTTTATCTTTATTAAATTTCAAATTTATATCTGATGGATTTATAACATAAGTCTTATCTCCATAGATTAATTTAATTGGCTTTTCCTTATATTTAGATTCAACCAAATTTAGTGCTTCCTCAGATGTTAAGTATGAAATATCAATATCTTCTACATATATATTTTTATATATTTTAGATGAAGTATCAATTTCTGATTTATTAATCCCTATTCCAAGCAATAAACAAGATATAAATATTATAATAATTAAATATTGATATTTGGATTTCATATTTTAAAAACTCCTTTATTATTATTCATATATATATTGTCCTTAAATGAATATTTGTATGTTTAAGTTTTTAATTTGTCAAATTATGATATAATAAAATTTTGATGAACGTTAAAAATAAAGATATATAAATATAGGAGGCTACTTATGGCAAATACTTTTTATATAGTAAGACATGGACAAACTAATTGGAATATATTAGGTAAAACGCAAGGACATGGGAATTCAGATTTAACAGAGAAAGGAATAGAACAAGCTACTGAGCTTGCTGATAGTTTAGCTAAAAATCATAAAATAGACTATATATTTTCAAGCGATTTAGGCAGAGCTGTTCAAACTGCTAATATACTTGGAGACGGTTTAGGACTAAGCGTTTGTGAAACGCCAGCTCTTAGAGAAATGGGATTTGGTAAATGGGAAGGTTTATTAATAGATGAAATAAAAATGAATTATGCAGATATATATAATACATGGAGAAATGAACCACATTTAGTTGAAATTCCTGAAGGAGAAACTTTACATATAATAAAAGATAGAGTAGATAATTTTATAAATGAACTTAATAATAAATATGATAATAAACACATATTACTTGTAACTCACTCTGTAACTGTTAGGGTTATGCTTTTATCTTTCTTAAATTCAGGTATGGAAAATATATATAGAATTAAGCAAGACAATACTGCTTTAAATATAGTTGAATACAGAGATTATGGACCAGTTATAATAAAAATGAATGATACTACTCATATCAAAAACAATGAAAAATAAACAACTCAGCACTTGAGTAAGGAGATAGAAATATGGCAAAAGTTATAGTTGTTGGAGGTGGACCGGCTGGCATAATGGCCGCAATATCAGCTTCAAAACAAAATGAGGTAATTCTAATAGAAAAAACAATGAAATAGGAAAAAAGCTTAAACTTACAGGCGGTGGAAGATGTAACATAACTAATAATAGAAATATAGAAGACTTTTTTGACAAGATAGTTAATAATAAAAAGTTTTTATATAGTTCTTTTTATACATTCTCAAACTATAATCTATTAGAATATTTTAAAGACAATAATTTAGAGTATAAAGTTGAATATGATGAAAAAGTATATACTAAATCAGACAAAGCTGATGATGTTATAAATGTGTTGTTAAATAATCTTTTAAAAAATAATGTTGAAATAATATATAATACAACTGTTTGTGACTTAGTTATAGAAGATGGTGAAGCTAAAGGAGTTGTAACTAATAAAGGAGAAAAAATTAGTTGCGATAAATTAATTGTAACTACTGGGGGTAAAAGTTATCCAGCAACAGGTTCTGATGGGTCTATGTTTGAAATTTTAAAAAAATATGGACATGAAATAAAACCTCTATATCCAGCATTAATCCCTTTAGTTACACAAGAGAGTTTTGTGAAAAATTTACAAGGTGTAGCTATGAAAGATGTTTGCATAAGTACTAAAATTAAAAAGAAAAAAATTGAAACTCAAGGTGACATGATATTTACGCATTTTGGAATATCAGGACCTGCAGTACTAAAATTTTCTTCATATATAAATAAAGCCCTTGATAATAATCCTATTGAAATTACAATAGACTTTTACAAAAAACTTCAAGTGATGAATTGTCAAAGATAATAAGAGAAAATCCAAATAAAAATATACTAACAAATTTAAAAAGTATATTACCACAAAACTTTTTAAAAGAAATATTAACTTTACTTAATTTAAGTGATAAAAACCTAATGAATTAAAAAAAGAAGATGAATTAAAAATTATTGAATATATAAAGTGTATGAAATTAACTGTTTCTGAGATGCTAACAATTAAAGCTGCGATGGTAACTAGTGGCGGAGTTAGTGTAAAGGAAATAAATTCATCTAATTTAGAATCTAAAATAATTAAAAATTTATTCTTTGCTGGAGAGGTTATAGATGTAGATGCTGAGACTGGCGGATATAATCTTCAAATAGCTTTTTCAACAGGGTATTTAGCAGGAAGTGATTATTAATGAAAGTATTAGCAGTTAGAGGAGCGACAACAGTTAATGAAAACTCCATAGAAGAAATATTAAATGAAACTAAAGTACTAATAGAAAACATAATAAAAGAAAATGATATATTAGAAGAGGATATTATAAGTATGGTCTTTACGATGACTAGTGATTTAGATACAGTATACCCATCTGTAGCTGTAAGAGATTTATTAAATATTTGTGACACACCTTTACTTAATTTTGAAGAAAAGTATATTCAAGGTAGTCTCAGAAAATGTATTAGAGTTATGGTAAATATAAATAGTGAAAAGTCAAAGTCTGAGATTAAACATATATATCTAAATAATGCTAAAAATTTAAGACCAGACATAGTTGAATAGGAGTGAGTAATATGAAAAATTTAGTAATAGCAGTAGATGGACCAGCAGGTGCAGGGAAAAGTACAATAGCAAAAATAGTAGCTGATAAAATGAATATAAATTATATAGATACAGGAGCAATGTATAGAGCTATAACATATAAAGTGCTTCAAAGTGGAATAGATATTAATAATGAAAATGAAGTAATTGAAATTGCAAAAAAAAGTGATATAGATTTTAAAGATAATAATATCTATCTTGACGGAAAGATTTTAAAAGAGGAAATTAGAACTCCTGAAGTTAGTCATAACGTATCTAATGTAGCACAAATAAAAGATGTTAGACATTTAATGGTTGATGTTCAAAGAGATATTGGTAATAAAAGTTCTGTTATCTTAGATGGAAGAGATATCGGATCATATGTTTTCCCAAATGCTGACTATAAGTTTTTCTTAGTTGCTTCTTCAAAAGAAAGAGGAGAAAGAAGATATAAAGAACTTATAAAAAAAGGATATAATACTACTTTAGAAGAAGTTATTAATGATGTAATAAGAAGAGACGAAATTGATTCTAATAGAGAATTCGCACCTTTAGTTAAAGCTAACGATGCAATTGAAATTGATACTACAGGAAAAAGTATAGATAAAGTAGTTGAATCAGTTATAGATAAAATAAAGTAAGTCAAATTGAAGGGAGATTAATGTGAAATTTTATAACTTTGTAACAGGTGTTTTAAATGTATTCTCACGCGTGTTTTTTAAATTTAGAGTTGAAGGAATTGAAAATATACCTCAAAAAGGTTCTATAATAATTGCTGCAAATCATAAGTCAAATTTAGACCCGATTTTTTTAGCTGCATGTATGCACAAAAATAGACCTATTACAGCTGTTGCTAAAAAAGAATTGTTTAAAGTGAAACCTTTAGGATATATATTAAATAAAATAAATGTTATTCCTGTAGATAGAGAAAATCCAACTGCATCTACGGTAAAAAGTATTTTAAAAATCCTTAGAAATGATGGATGCATAGGAATGTTTCCTGAAGGTACTAGAAGTAAGGATGTTGGGTTTTTAGAAGCTAAGGCAGGTCTAGGTATGTTTGCTGTAAAAGGAAAGTCTTTAGTAATACCTATGTCTATAATAACTAACTATAGACTATTTAATAGAGTTACAATATACATAGATAAACCTATCTCATTTGAAGATTATTATAAAGAAAAGTTAACAAGTGACGATTACCAAAGATTATCTCAAAATGTACTAGATGTAATAAAAGAAAATTATTATAAGAATGCAAAATAGGGGGATCAATATGGAAGTTAAAATAGCCAAAAATGCTGGATTTTGCTTTGGAGTCAAAAGAGCTATGAAGATGGCTTGGGATGAACTTCAAAAAAGCGAAGACGGCATATATGCTCTTGGTCCATTAATTCATAATAAACAAGCGGTTTTAAAATATGAAGAAAATGGATTAAAAACTATTGATGAAGTAAGAGAAGTTCCTACATCAAAGAGCATGATCATTAGAAGTCATGGTGTAGGTGAGATTGTATATACAGAGTCAAAAGAAAAAGGTCTTAATGTAATTGATACAACTTGCCCTTTTGTAAAAAAAATTCATGAGGTAGCTAAAAAACATTATTCTCAAGGGTTTGATATAATTGTTATAGGCGATGCGAAACATCCTGAAGTTATAGGAATTAACGGATGGTGTAATAATGAAGCTATAATAATAAAAACTTTAGAAGACTTAGAAAATATAAGTTTAGATAAAAATAAAAAATATTGTGTAGTTGCTCAAACTACAATTAATATTGATTTATATAATAAAATATTAGAAGCTTTATCTAATAAACTTGATAATGTAATATTCAATAATACTATATGCTCTGCTACTAAAGTTAGACAAGAGGCTGCTAAAGAAATATCATCGGATGTTGATATGATGGTAGTAGTTGGAGGTAAGCATAGTTCTAATACTCAAAAACTAGTTCAAATATGTCAGGAATATGTTCCTACATTAGCTATAGAAACAGTAAATGAATTGAATCCAGAAGATTTTAAAGGGTTTAAAAAAGTGGGATTAACAGCAGGAGCGTCTACTCCTGATTGGATAATTGAAGAAGTTATAAGTTATATTAAAGCTTTGTAAAAACTTTGTAAAAAGGGATATATAAATATATCCCTTTTTATTATGCTATGCCCAATTTCCATTTTTAAATATTTGGATTTCTTTACCATCCTTAGTTAAACCAAATATATTCATATCACTACAACCTATCATAAAATCATCATGAGTTATACTATCATTTACACCGTATTTATCCATATCCTCTTTTGATATCTCGCTACCATTTTCTATACTTGTTTTATATGCAGAGCCTAAAGCTAAGTGACAAGATGCATTTTCATCATATAAAGTAGTATAATAAACTATTCCAGTATTAGATATAGGTGAGTTATTTTCAACTAACGCAACTTCACCTAAATAACAAGATCCATTATCTAATTCTAATAATGATTTTAATGACTCATAACCTACCTCTGCATTGTAATCAACAACTTTACCATCTTTAAATGTTAATGTGAATTTATCTATTATAGTTCCATTGTATATAAATGGTTTTGTATTAGAAACAACACCATTAACTTTAAATTTATGAGGTAGAGTGTATACTTCTTCTGTTGGGATATTTGCTGTAAATTCTATACCATTTGGATCTACACTTGAACCTCCAGCCCATATGTGTCCTTCAGGCAAATCTATATGTAAATCAGTTTTAGAAGATTTAAAGTGTAAAGATTTGAATCTATGATTATTTAAAAACATAACTTTTTCAGCTAATTTAGAATTGTGATTTTTCCAAGATGATATAGGATTATCAGTAGGATTATCAGTATCTACTCTAGTACACTTAAATATATAATCCCACAATTTATCTATAGCTTCATTTTTATCTAACTCGGGGAATACTTTAGATGCCCATTCTTTATTAGGTGCAGATACAATAGTCCACTTAATTTTATCTGATATAATAGCATCTCTCCATAACGGTATACTTTCACTAGATGCTTTACTAGCTTTTTGCATTCTTATAGGATCTACATCTTTAAATATAGTAGGGTTAGAAGAGTCTATATTTATAATACATACTCCTTTGTCTAATAATGAATTGTATTTTTCTATTTTCCATTTAGGAAATTCATCAAAAATGTCTTCTGGAGCTTTTATATATTTTATCAAAGAACTTTCTTCATCGCTCCATTCAATTTCAACATCTCTAGCACCTAAATCATAAGCAGCATTTACTATTTCTCTAGCAAAATCTGTACAAGATATAGGAGCTCTTAAAAGAAGCGTTTGTCCTCTTTGAAGATTTACCCCAACTTTTACTGCTAACTCAGCGTATTTTTTTAATTTAATTTTGAATTCCATAGTAACCTCCAATATCACATATTTATTAATTAAATTATATAATAATAAAAC
The DNA here is from genome assembly GCF_025671395.1 of Paraclostridium sp. AKS73. Taxonomy (NCBI): domain Bacteria; kingdom Bacillati; phylum Bacillota; class Clostridia; order Peptostreptococcales; family Peptostreptococcaceae; genus Paraclostridium; species Paraclostridium sp. AKS73. The sequence goes on from NZ_JAIXHU010000046.1 coordinate 16,486, forward strand.
ATCTTTAATGATTTGAATTTTATTTATTTTCGAAAAAGTTTACATAATATTATTATATTGAACAAATTTTATGAGGTTTTATTTAAAGTGCATAAAATTCAATTTAAATGCCTTTAAAAACTAAAATTAATATATATCAACTAATTACATTAATATATATTTTAAAATAGCTTATATTTGCAATAAATTGATGGTTTTAGTTTTGGCATTATAGAACAAATGTTCTGCAAGGCTAAAACTACCATTACTAAATTATAGATAATAAATAAAGTATTTATGCAATGAATTAATATTTAATTTATATACATAATATATTTATAACAGGTTTGGAGTGAAGTGAATGAATATACTTAATTTAAATACACATAATCATTAAATCAATTTAAGGATGATTTTTATGATAGCAATGAATGTTACTTGATATTATCAACAGCTTACGAACTAAATAAAATAAAATCTATTTTAGATATAGATGAAATAACATTTAAAGATTGTTTAGATTTTGATGATAGCATACGATTAGATTTATTTGATAATTACGATTTTTTAAGTCTGAATATATTTGAACTTAAAAATAGTAAAGCTATTATAAGTGAAATAAATATATACTTAGCTGATAATTACATTCTTGTTGTAAGTGATAAAGATACGTTCATATATAAGTACATTTTAAAAATGATGAAAGACAATTTTAAAGTAGATGAAAATCCAATTGTAGCACTATTTAAAATAAATTATTTAATTTTTAAAGAAATAATAGTAAATAGTTTCGAAAGCTTAGAAAAATTAGAAGATATGATATTGGAGCTGGAAGATAAAATGCTTCAAGGGGTTAGAGATCAATATTTTCATGAAATTAGTGATATTAGAAATTTAACTAGAACTGTAGTTAAGAATACTAGGCCATTACTTTATATAGGAGATAGAATACTAAAAGAAAACATACGATATTTAACATATTCAGATATAAAAAACATAACCTTGAAAACTTACAAAGTATTGATTTCGGGATAGATAAGTTGTATAATTTCGCTATTTCCACAAGAGAGTTAGCAGATAAGCTATTAGATATATATTCTTCCCAAGTAGCTGAAAAAACTAATAATTTAATAACTAAACTAACATTACTTACTGCTATTTCAGCTCCCCTTACTATAATAACAGGTATATACGGAATGAACTTTAGTTTTATGCCTTTTCTTCAATGGCGTTTTGGATATTATTTCACAATAGGATTTATGTTCTTAATAATGGCATTAGGTATAATTATATTTAAATCTAAAAAAATGCTTTAGTATTTGAATTTTGATATAATGTAAATACATTAAATAACTGGAGGAAATTATGTATTTAAAAACTAATGACAATATAAACCTTTATGTGAATAGGGTAGGAGAGGGTATAGATTGCATATATGTACATGGAGGCCCTGGTGCTTGGAGTAAAGATTTCGAAAAATTTTGTGGTATCTATATGCATAGTATATTCAATATAGCGTATTTAGATCAAAGAGGTTGCGGAAGATCTGAAGGAGATTATAATTCAAACTATTCTATCGATAGATTAGTTGAAGATATAGAAGAGGTTAGAGTGAAGCTTAACATACAAAAATTTATAATAATTGCACATTCATTCGGGGGAATTATAGCAACTTCGTATGCAAGTAGATATGAAGAAAATCTAAAAGGTATAATATTAATAAACTGCACCCTAGATTTTAAAGAAGCGTTAAAAAGCCAAATAAAAGAAGGGTGTAATCTTTTAGGTGTAAATCAGATTGATTGTGATACAAACTTACAAAACTTAATATACATTTGGAAAAAAGTAGTATTTAATTTAGTGAGGTATAATTTGTACTATATGCTTCAATTCAAAAGTATAAGTAACTATGAAAAGTTAGAAATTTTAGATAAAGAAATTTTAAACACGAAAATGTCTGAGCTTGCATTTGAAAATAAAAACTATTTTCTAGATTATACCTATTTAACTAAGAGCATAAAAATTCCGACTTTAATAATAACGGGAAGTGAAGACTATGCAGTAGGAATAGATCATCACGAAAGTTTTGAATTTAAAAATAGCATAATCAAAACTATAAATGGAAGACATACTCCTTACATAGAGGATTCATCAAAATTAATAAATATTATAAAAGATTTTGTATCTGTATTTATTTAAAAGAGATATTAGTTTACATAATATTATTATTTTAAACTATATTTCGATTTTATAAATTCAAATTTAGATAAAAGCTTTTATTTAGATTTTAAGAAGCTGATGTTTTAATACAATACAAATATATAAAAATAAAAAACAGGCCTCTTATATCCTAAGTATAAAGGTCTGTTTTTTCGCTATTTTATCCTAAATTAAATAAAGCTTCTGATATTTTATCGCTAGCTTCTTTATCCATTTCTTTGAGCACATGAGAGTAAATATTCAAGGTTGTATTTATATTTGAATGTCCGACTCTTTCAGAAATAACTCTTATAGGAACTTTTGAGTTTATTAAAAGCGTAACATGAGAGTGACGTAAATCATGGAATCGTATATGTTCCAAATTATTTTCACTTAAAAATCTGCTAAATTTTTTGCTTAACACATCTTGAGCTATAGGATTTTCGTTTTTATCAAAGAACAATAAGTTTTTTTCGTTTTTTATTTTGCCTTGAAGCTTCAATTCGATTTGTTCTTTTTGAAATTTTTCAACTTATTCATAAGCTCTGTTGGAGCGGAAATTGTTCTTATAGAACTTTCTGTCTTAGGATCTTTTAAAATTACTTCCCCGTTATTTCTTACAGTTATCTTTTCTACTGTAACAGAATTATTATTAAAATCTAAATTATTCCATGTTAGACCTAGTATTTCTGATATTCTAAGACCTAATCCGCTGGCTATAAAAATAGGTAATTCTAAAGAAGTTCCTGTACATTTTCTAATAGTTTTTGCATGTCTTGCTTATTATATATGTTATTTTTGAATTTTTTAACCTTAGGAACTTCTACATATTCTACAATATTTTCTCTTATTAACTTTAATCTATAGGCTTTTTTTGTAGCAAGTTTTAATATATTTATATGTATTTTTATTGTCTGTGGACTTAAAATTCCAACTAAGTCATCTATGTAATTTTGTATATGTATTGGGCGAAGATCTTCAATTTTATATTTTCCTAGCATGGGAATTATATATTTATTGCATATTCTTGTGTAACAATTATAGGTTGTTATCGATAAATTTATCTTATATTTTTCTAAAAAATCTTTTAAGAATATCTCAAAAGTCATAGCGTTTGGAAGTAATAAATCTTCGTTATATATGCTATCTTTTATCTCTGTTAGCTTCTTGGAAGCATCTCTTTTTTTATCGTATGAACCCATATTTTTGAATTTTTTATTGCTTGATGGGTCTTTATATTCTAAATATACTATGTAATTTTTACTTCTTTTTCTTATAAATGCAAAGCTCATCTTTATCCTCCAATAAGAAACATTATAGTATATATTGTAACATAAAAACAAAATAAAAAACATTTAAATATCTGACATAAAACTGACATAACAATGTATTTAATCGATATATACATTGAAATAACTAGGTTTTATTTTTTTGACATAAAACTATATATTTTATGTCTATATTGTTTTTATAGGTAATTACATAATGATAAATGAATAATTGAGTTATTTAAAAGTAATACTAACTTTAAAGCGAATAATATAAAAATAAGATTTTAAAGGAGTTTTATTATGAAAAAAATACTAGTATCAATAGTTGCTTTTATTACAATAATTGTATTTAGTAATATTAATTCATATGCAAATATATACATGCCAAATGTACCTAACAATACCAGTTCAGTAGAAGATGAATATATAAATGAATTAACTAGCATAGGAAATCAAGTTGAAATTTTAGCTTCCAACTCACTTAATTCTGTTATTAATAAAAAGGATACAAAGAACCTTTTAAAAGAAGCCCTATATATAAAAACACAAATAAGAGAACTTAGGATAAACCTGTCTGACTATCATAAAGAAAAAAGTGGAGATGAAGAAAAAAATCCATTTTCACTTGGACTTTTAAATACATTAAATTATTACAGTATGTCTTTATCATTTTTAACCCTGTTCTTACAGACTCAGTCGATGTCAGATAGAAATGAATACTTAGAAAATTATTACTTTAGTAAAGCTTCTGGAGATCAAACTTTAGCATGGGTTAAATTACAAGTTTCATATCTAAATAAAAAATAGGCGAGAATTTAACTCGCCTATTTTTTATTTAGATATGAAACTACAACAGTTAGTTTGTTTGAAATTTTTAGCATCATTTCCTGATACGAATATATTATAGCAACTACATTCTGAATTTTTATTATGAATACAATCAATAGCATTACATACAATATGCTCACATTCACCTTGAATATCACTTTTTAAGTTTTTATGTACACTTACAAATGATGTACAGTGAACGTCTTTTAGGTTATTTGGTTGAGCTCCATCAACTTTAATTGCTCCGCTATGGCAATTTCCGTGTATATTATAACTACATGTGATAGCACTACAATTTATTTGACATAATAACATCACTCCTTATAAAATAAGTATTTATTATTAGTATGTACAAAAAAGCAATAAAAAATTGATAAAAATAAGTACTATTTTAAAGATAGATATTTAGTGTCATGTACCAATAAATAACCATATATTATATTGTGACTACTATATAAAGGAATGATAGACATTGGAAAAGAATAATCAACATCCATATATAAGCAATAGCTTGAAACTAGCTTTATCAAGGCAATTTAATGTTCATATTTCAGATATAACAAAAGAATTTTTAAAAGGATTAACGGAAATAGATTTATCAGGTAATAATATAAAGGATATAAAAGGGATAGAGTTTGCTATAAATGCTATATATATAAACTTAAACAAAAACAATATTTCTGATGCTTCTCCATTATCAAAGCTCATAAAGTTAGAAGAATTGGAGTTAAATGAAAATAAAGTTGAAGATATTAGCTTTATAAAAAACTTAAAAAAGCTCAAAAGATTAGGATTAGACAGTAATAATATAAAATCTATACCAAACATTAACAATACCGAACTGAGAACTGTAAATTTAGATAACAACAGAATATCTAATTTATCAGAATTTAACAAACCCAACTTTAGAAATACTACCATTTTAGCAACTGATCAGTGCATAATACTTGATCCAATTGAAATCGATATGGAAAAATCACTATTTTTTTCTTCTAATATAGTATGGGATCTTAATTCTATTGTTTTTTAGATAATATACAGGTCAATGGTAAATATAATAGTATTCATACAAATGAAAGACCATCTATGTTGTATTCCATATCAGAGATAGTTATAAATAATATAAAATCTAATTGTATATTAAAGGCTGATTTTTATAAAGAAGATACAACTAGTTTTCCAAGAATCTTAAGCGGTACTTTAATTCAACCAATTTACTTAAAATCTAAAGAATCTCAAGTGAATAGTTCTAATCCAGATTTTAGTTTATCAAAGGTATTTGGATATATAAAGCCAGAGGAGAAATTAGCAAATTTAAAATCATATGAAGCTTACCCATTTAGGGATAAGGTTGTTACGCTTATTAATGAATACGGGGACATATTTTATTCGCCTATTGATATTAATGGTAAGTATTTATTTAATAATATTCAAACAGGAAAGTATACGATTTTATTTCCGGTTTTATCTGACTATATGTATACTTCGCCTAGTGTAGTTGTCCTAAATATAGAAGAAAATGGAAGTTTTATTATAAATTCGTCAATAGAGCATATTGATCATTAGAGTAGTATTAAGTTACTACTCTTTTTAATTTTGCAAAAAAGTTTAAAAATTTAAGAAAAAAGTTTGATTATATACTCTATATGGGTATAATATATATATAAATTTGTTTTTATATAAATTTATGTAATAAAATTGAAAGGATGTATTAAAATGAAAGTTAAAGTTGCAGATACAGCTGTAAAAACATTAAAAGATATTTTAGCTGACAGTCAAGATAGACCTAAAAATATAAGAGTTTATTTTGCAGGAGTAGGATGAGGTGGTCCATCATTTGGACTTGCTCTGGATGAGCAAGGTGGAGATGACCTAAACTACGAAGTAGAAGGTTTAAACTTTATAATGAGTACAGAAGATTACAATAACTATGGAGATATAGTTATAGAAGATACTGGTTATGGATTTAGAGTTGCACCAGAAAATCAAGCTGACGGTGGATGCGGCGGCGGATGTTCTGGCTGCGGAAATTAATTAATAACTAATTAAAGAGTATTGGGCTTCCAATGCTCTTTAATTTTGAATAAATAAAATAGGAGTAAATCATGAGAAGACGTAAGAAAAAAGGCGCCGACATTAGATTATTAAGTTTTGAAGAATATGTTATAAAAGGTGAAGATATAAACTTCAAAGGAAAGTGGAATGAAAAGTTTGGAAATTCAAACCCTATACACGTTGAATTTGGTACAGGAAGAGGTCAATTTATAACAACTTTAGCAAAACAAAACCCAGAGATCAATTATATAGCTATGGAAATAAAAGAAGAGGTTTTATTAAAAGCAGTTGAGAAGGCTGTTGAAAACAACTTAACTAACATAAAGTTTGTATGGGGAGATGTAAATAACATCTTAACTTATTTCGAGGAAAATGAACTTTCTAGAGTTTATGTAAACTTTTGTGATCCATGGCCTAAAAAAAGATGGAACAAAAGAAGATTAACATATAGAGGATTTTTAGAGAATTATAAAACTATATTAAATTCAAATGGTGAAATTCACTTCAAAACAGATAATGAAAAACTGTTTGAATTTAGTTTAAATGAGTTTTCAGAAGCTGATTTAAAACTTAAAAATATAACTTTAGATTTAGCTAATAGCGAATTTGAAGGTAATGTAACAACTGAATATGAAGATAAGTTTATGTCTTATGGCATGAAAATATATAGAGTTGAAGGTATTAAACGATAAAAAAATGGAGTTAAAAAACTCCATTTTTTCTTTTCATACAATAAAGTCCGAATAAAATTATAACTACGTATATGAAATATAATGTTATATTAACAAATTGAAGGTTAATTCCAAATATTGCATCGGGTAGTAAAGCTAAAATCGCTGATATAGAAATAAGTAATGGATTTATAACTATTTGCTTATCACTTCTTAAAATCATAATCTTTCCAGCCCATATAAAAGACAAAATGAAAAATAAAATTTTAAGTATAATCTCAATAGTATTTAACATAGTTAGACTCCCTTTTCCTCGATTATAAATAATAATTTAATAAATAAACATACAAAAAGTATACACAAAAGAATTAATTTTAACAAGATGATTTTAAATATAATGAAAATAATTTTAAAAACTTAGAATTTTATATCAAAATTATAAGTATAATATAAATATAAAAAATTATTAAAAGGAGAGTATTATGTGTATATATTATTATAACAAGTTTAATTCTAACACTGTTGACGAGGAATCTTACTTCATTTTAAAACAAATTTTCGAATCTATAGATAATAATAACTTAAATAATGCTCAAAACTTAACTAAGAAACTTATAGATATAGAAAAGGAAAAAGGAAATAACGATACAAAGTTTTTAGAAGACGCCTTAAAAACCTTAAGGTAAATAAAATTTAGTTAATACAAATAATATTAAGTGAATAATATCTTATATAGGGATATTATTAAATTACGGGGGAATGATTATGGACAAATCTTTTTTTAATTGGTATACACAATCACTCGGTGGAATTATAGGTCTTATAGCATGTATGTGTGCATATTTAAACGGGTACATGGCGGTTTATGGCAATATTCTCCACAATATAGATTCAATAGGCTTAGGAGGGGTTTTAGCAAGTTATACATTGCTTCCTCTATGTATAGCCATAACAATTTTAGGAATTCTTGAATCTTTCTCAAAAATAAAAATTTACCAGATATAAATAAGACTATAGTTATACTAACAACTTTAATTGGATTTATAGGATCTAAATTATTTTTTATTATTCCAGCTATATTTATTTTATTTAAATATTATTCAAGTTTCATAGGTAATAAAAAGAGTTAAATACAAAGTTTTCTTCAAGCAGTTCAAGATAATAGAA
>NZ_JAIXHU010000047.1:0-23444 GCF_025671395.1 Paraclostridium sp. AKS73
AAAAGAAAATATCAAAGGGAATCATGAGAAAAATAGAAATTTTAAATAGAATTATTTTTAATGTGGTTTTTATAAGTGGGGGGTAAAATGAAATATAAATGTATTGAGGAAGATATATTAAAATCCTCGCCTACTCCATATATAGTTGGAGAAATATGCACAATAACAGATAAAAAAAATGTAATAAAAATCAATTTTATAAGTGAAACATTAAAAAACATTTTAGATACAGATGAAACTAAGATAGTAGGCGAAGAAAAATTTCATATTTTAGATGGAAATAAAAGCATAGATATATTTGAACATATAATAAATGAAAAAAAAGTAAGTGTTAATGTTAAAAATAGTAGCGCAAACTTTGAATTAATATCTACAAACTTATATGATAACAATTATGTAATTTGGTTTGTTGATAAAAATGAACAAATAGAACATGAGATAAACAACAAAATAAGAGGTGATTTTTTCGCAAATCTATCTCATGAACTTAGAACGCCGTTAAATATAATCTTTAGCTCACTTCAAGTTTTGGACTTAAAATTAAAAAATATAGAAAAGAAAGAAGATCAATCAATCACAAAATATATAAATATGGCAACTCAAAACACATATAGATTACTTAAATTGGTAAACAATCTAATTGATTCAAACAAAATAACATCTGGATACTTTGAATATAATCCTCAAAACTATGATATTGTATATTTTGTAGAAAGTATTTGTCAATCTATTGTAGACTTTGCTAAGCAAAAAAATATAGAAGTTATATTTGATACTGAGATAGAAGAAAAAATAATTTCTTTCGATTTAGACAAAATGGAACGAATAATACTAAATATACTATCTAATTCAATTAAGTTTACAAAAGAACAAGGGAAAATAGAAATTTATATAAGAGAATCAAATGAAATGTTAGAAATAGAAATATCTGATGATGGAATAGGAATACCTCAAAATAAATTAAATTCTATATTTGAAAGATTTAAGCAAGTAGAAAATAATACTATAAGAAGTGGAGAAGGTAGTGGAATTGGATTATACTTAGTAAAAAGCTTAGTTGATATGCATGGAGGTTATATAGATGTTGAGAGTGAGCTTGGACTTGGCACAACATTTAAGATAAGTATACCTGCTGAAATAGAAGAAGAATATGAATGTAATATAATAGAAAAGAACCTACAAAATTCTTATATAGAAAAAATAAAAGTAGAATTTTCTGATATTTATGCATAAACAAAGGTCTCGATTACAAATTGTAATCGAGATTTTTGTATTTATTTGCTATAATTAAAGTATAAATTCGGTATACAGAATAAGGGGAGATAAATTTGATCGTTCATAGTTATGAAGATGTTTTACAAGTATGTCCTATACCGTATGTATGGGGAAAACGTATAAGTAACAAAAATGGAAGCTTTGACTATATAATTAAGGGTGGAAATGAATTATTACTAAAAAATTAAAAATGGAAAGTGAGGATACGATATTAAATAAGGATGTATGTGAGATATTAGGGATATCAAAAGATGAAATTGAATTATTTGATGAAGTAAGTAATAATAACTTTACAAGGTATCAATATGTTTGTAATTTAAAAGATATATATAAAGTAACTTTAAATATAGATAAATATGATAATTTTTATATGTGGTTTCAGGTTTATCATGTAAGTAGCAATTACAATTTACTAATTCAAAATAATTTAAAAGCCATAATTTGGACAAAAGATATTAATGGTAGATACATAAAGGTTAATAGAAACTTTGAAGAATTAGTTGGCATGCCTAAAGGGGAAATAATAGGTAAGAAAAATAAAGAACTTGAAATTCACAATGGATTTGAACATATGGAAGAATATGAAAAGTTAATATTAGATAAAAAAGAAGATGCTATTGAAAAAATAATATTTGAGGATAATAAATGGGTTAGTATTTTTATACATCCAATGATTGATGAAGATAAAAATGTTATAGGAACATATGGATTTAAAATTTATGATTATGTAAACTCAAAGACACCAATAGGGATAGAAAATAGAAATAAAATGCTAGAAATAATTGTAGACAACTTACCTATACCTATTTTTTATAAAGATGTCCAAGGGGTATATTTGTACTGTAATGAAGCTTTTGGAGAATTACTAGAATTAGATAGAAAAAAAATTATTGGTAAGAAAGATTACGATTTAAATTTAAAAGAAGAAAAAATAATTGAGTATAGAGAAGCTGATAATAAAGTGATCAAACATAAAATTACAAATGTAAATGAAGATTTTATGGAAAGAAATTCAGGAGACAAGTACGTAGAAATTACTAAGGTTCCTTTATGGGATTATAGAAAAAAGTAATAGGCGTAATTGGGATTATAATAGATTTAACTCAAAAAAAAGCCACCGAAAGAGAGCTTGAGAAACTTAGATTAGACTTTTTTCAAATTTAACTCATGAATTTAGAACTCCATTAAATTTAATATTTTCATCAGTTCAGTTAATAGATCAAAGTATTCCAAAGATAGAAAAAGGTGATATTAATATATTAATAAGATATTTAAATATAATAGATCAAAATGGAATGCGGCTTTTAAAGTTAGTTAATAATTTAATTGATTCAACCAGAATTGATTCAGGTTGTGTAGATTATAATCCTCAAAATCAAGATATAGTAAGCTTTGTAGAAAACATATGCGATTCGGTTGTAGAGTTTAGTAAGTCTCAAAATATAGATCTAATTTTTGACACTGACCAAGAAGAGAAAATTATATCTTTTGATAGTGACAAAATGGAGAGAGTGATACTAAACTTATTATCTAATGCAATAAAATATAATAAAGAAAACGGTCAAATAGATGTTGGGATTAGATGTAATCCAGAACATATAGATATAAGCATTAAAGATACTGGAGTAGGGATACCTAAAGATAAAATTAATGATGTTTTTGAAAAATTTAAACAAGTTGATAATAGGTTGACTAAAATAAGTGAAGGTAGTGGAATTGGACTTTCTATAGTTAAATCCTTAGTGGAATTGCATGATGGAACTATAAGTGTAAAAAGTGAAATAGGAGTTGGAACAGAGTTTGAAGTGAAAATTCCAAATCAAATAGTTTTACAGGGTTCAAGTAAAAATTCTATTCAAAATGAATCTATTAATATAGATAAAAAATACAGATAGAGTTTTCTGATATATATTAAGATTAAACGGCCTAAAATCAAGTGTGTAGTAAAAATTACTTGATTTAGGCTGTTTTTAGTAGATTATCATATTAAATTTTTATATTGAGTAAGTAGTATAAGTTATACAATATTAAATTTATAGAAATAAATTTTAAAACCTTATTAACATATCTCTCACCTTTTGAACTGGTTTTTAATCTAGATAGTTTGAAATTAAAACCTAAAGGGAAAATAAATCAACACCTTCATATGTGAAAATATCTAATAATATATGAGAGGCATATCCCAAAAACATACCATATGAGGAACAAATTAATATAATATTTTTATCTCCTATTAAAACTATTAATTTTAAAAATTCTGATAGAATTAATAGAAATAAAATACTATGAGTAAAACCTCTATGTTTTGTTCGCTTTGAAATAAACTTTGACAAGTGAGGCCATTTTTTACTCATATAAGACTTTCTAGTATCTAAATCGGGTAATAAAGATCCTAAATTAGCAAACTGAAAATAAATAAAAAAAGCATCAATTTATATAAAGTATTAAAGTTATCTAAATATACATTGCTAAAAGCAGAAAACGTAAGAGCTGCAATTAAGTATCCTCCAGATGAATGTGTTTCCTTTGTCATTAAAATACCCTTTCTAATAATTGGTTATTTAAACCTTATTATATATCAAAAAAAATGAATATGGAATCGAACAAATATAAAAACTTAATTTATTTTAAAATAATATACTGTATACAATTTAAAAAAAGTGTAATTAGTAGTATAATTAAATGATGGGGAAAAAAGGAGGAAACTAAATGGACAAAGAAAAAACGTGTAATCTATTAAAGCATACTGAAAATTTAAAATTTAAACTTATATTAGAAAGTACTATAATAGGAGCGATTGTTGGAGTTACGATAGTACTTCATAGAATATTATTAGAAAAAGTAACTAATGTATTTATGTGGTTTTACTCTAATAGTAAAGGAAATTTAATAAATACTATTTTACTATTTGGATTATTAATCATAAGTGGATATATAGTAGGACTTATGGTGAAAAAGGTGCCATTAATTAGTGGTAGTGGTATACCTCAGGTAGAAGGAATACTAATGAAAAAATTAAAAGGAAGCTGGGTAAGTGTTTTAATAAATAAATTTGTAGGTGGGCTTATAGCATTAGGAGCAGGTTTATCACTTGGAAGAGAAGGCCCTTCTGTTCAAATGGGAGCTAGTATAGGCGAAGGATTTTCAAAAGTTTTTAAAAGAGTTAGTGTTGAAGAAAAATATTTAATAACTAGTGGAGCAAGTGCAGGATTAGCAGCGGCTTTTAATGCACCGATATCAGGAGTAATGTTTGCATTAGAGGAGGTTCATAAAAACTTTTCGCCATTAGTTTTACTTTCAGTTATGGCATCTGCATTAACATCTGACTTTATTACAAAAACATTTCTAGGAATTGGGAAATCACTTAACTTTGTAGGTGTTAGAGCTTTAGATTTAAAATATTATTGGCTTTTGATACTATTAGGTATTATAGTTGGGATAAGTGGAGTTATATTTAACAGTGGAATTTTAAAAACCCAATATATGTTTAAAAAATCAAAATTAAGCACTGAGATAAAAGTAATAATCCCATTTTTAATAACTGGTGTCGTGGGATTAACTGCACCAATTTTATTAGGTGGAGGACATGAACTTATAATGTCTTTAGATAAAAGCTCAATGACATTAAAAATGCTATTATTATTTTTATTGATTAAATATTTACTTACATTTGTAGGATTTGGATCAGGGGTACCTGGAGGGATATTTTTCCCTTTATTAGTTCTTGGAGCATTAATTGGAAATATATTTGGAATAGTAGCAGTTAATGTATTTGATATACCAAGTATGTATATATTAAATTTTATAATACTTGCTATGGCTGGAAATTTTGCATCTATAGTAAAAGCACCTATAACTGGAATTATATTAATATGTGAGATGACAGGAAGCTTTAATCACTTATTATCACTTTCTATTGTATGTATAATTGCATATATAACATCTGATTTATTTAAATCTGAACCTATATATGAAAGTTTACTTGAAAGATGCTTAGAGAGTGGCAATAACAAATTTGAATCTAACTCATCTAGAAAAAGTCTTATGGAAGTTGCGGTTCATTTAGGGTGTGAAATAGAGCATAAACAGGTAAAAGATGTAAAATGGCCAGAAAATTGTTTGATAGTATCGATAACAAGAGGAGGTAAAGAGATAATTCCAAAAGGAGATACTACTTTAATTGGAGGAGATTATTTAACTATAATGGCAGATGAAGAAAATTCTGCATGTGCTTTAGACTATGTAACAGATTTAACATCTAATATAAAATTATTATAGAATTTTATTGAGCTCAATCACATATATATTAAAATGTACAAGGTACAAATTTGATATATGATAGGTGATTGCATGAGAAGAAAAAAGCTTATAATAAATGCAATAATAATGACATTCTCAACTATTATATTTGGATTTATATCTATGTTTTTCAGGGTATATTTATCCAAAAAAATAGGACCGGAAGGAATGGGATTGTATCAGCTTATAATGTCTGTATATATTATGGCTGTAACATTTTCGAGTGCTGGAATCAGAATAGCAATTACAAGGCTTGTTGCAGAACAAGTAGGAAAAGGAAATAATAAGGGTATCAGAACTATAGTAAATAAAGGATGTATATACAGTTTGTTTTTCAGTGTATTAACATCTATTGTACTTTTTTATGGAGCGGAATATATAGGCAATGTATTTTTAAACGATGTAAGATCTGTACTATCATTAAAAATATTAGCTTATAGTTTACCGTTTATAGGAATTTCGTCTTGTTTAAGTGGTTACTTTTATGGAGCGAGGGAAGTTGTTAAGTCTGTTTCAGCAGAAATTTTAGAACATTTATTAATGATGGCAATTTCTATAGCAGCTATTACTATATTTATAGATGCTAACATAGAAAATATATGCGCACTTATATGTGTAGGTATGGCTGTAGGTAATATAGTATCTTGTATATATGCCTACATATTGTGTGCACTTAAAACAAGACCATTAAGTAGAACGGTATGTTGTAGCAATTACAATGAATGTAGAATTAGTGACATAAGTAAAATAGCATTTCCAATAGCATCAAGTTCATATATTCAAAGTGGACTTAGGACTATAGAAGATATATTAATACCTAATGCTCTTAGAATGTCTGGGACTTCGATTTCGGCATCTTTATCAATATTTGGAATGATAAAAGGTATGGCGCTTCCTATAATAAATTTTCCAGCAGTATTTTTAAGTTCATTTGCAACTTTGATAATACCAGAAATATCAGAAGCACACTCATTAAATAGGAATAAAATGGTAAATTTTATAATTTCTAATGTATTTAGAATAACATTTATAATATCAATATTTGCATCAGGTGTTTTTATTGCATTTGCAAGCGATATAGGAATGGCAGTTTATAGCAATAAAGATATAGGGCCTATAATTAGAATTTTAGCCCCAGTAATACCTATAATGTATTTAGAAAGAATAATGGATGGGATTTTAAATTCTTTAAACAAGCAAGTTGCATTACTAAAAATAAATTTGTTTGATATGGTTATTAGAATTCTTATAATATACTTTATAATACCTACAAAGGGCATAGAAGGGTTTATATTAGTTATATTTATAAGTAATATTATTAACTTTGGATTGAATATGATAAATGTTTTAAAAACTACCAAGTTACAATTTAAAATGTTTAATTGGGTTATAAAACCAATTTTATGCATAGGTGTATCTGTTATAATAGCTTCATTTATAGGATATAATATTATAAATAAAATATTTATTTCTATGGCTATATATATAGCTATGCTTATGATAACTAGATGTATAAGAATAAAAGATCTTAACTGGGTAATAGATAGTTTTAGGCTAGCAAAAGATATAAATGTACATAGTATAAAATTATATAGTGATAGATATATATAAGAAAAGAGTTTGCATATTGCAAACTCTTTTCTTGTATTTAAATAGAAATAAATTTTGAGAAATTATTGAATATTAAGAAATATATGGATATAATTAACGTGTAGAAAAAATAGTATATAAATGAAATTAAAACCATGAAGGTTAATCATGTCGTAAGACATGTAACTTTTGTGGTTTTTTTACGCTTAAATAAGGGGGATAATTTATGAAACTAAAAAGGTCGATATCTATAGCATTAACTATGATGCTTACTGTTGCAACGATTACAGGATGTACAAGTTCAAAAGAAGGAGAAAAATCGAGCGCTAAAGGTAATACAAGCTCCAGAATAGAGAATAGTGAACTTGTTGCTGCAGTAGCATATGAACCAGATGAGGGGTTTGATGCTACAACTGGTGGTCATGGATCAATGACTAGAGTATTTTTTTCAACACTATTTAAAAGAGATAAAAATTTAGGAATGGAAAATGATTTAGCAACAGGATATAAGGTTTCCGATGATAGGTTAACATGGAATGTATCTATAAGAGATGGGGTTAAATTTAGCGATGGAGAAAATTTAACAGCTGAAGACGTTGTATATACATATGAAAAGGCAAAAGAAAGTGGATCTAATATAGATTTAACTATCTTAGACAGTGTAAAAGTAATGGATGATCATAATATAGAGTTTAAATTAAAAGAACCTCAATCTACATTTATAGAGAAAATGGCATCGATAGGTATAGTTCCTAAGCATGCACATAATGAAAAATTTGCACAAAATCCAATTGGATCAGGTCCATATAAATTTGTTCAATGGGATAAAGGTCAACAAGTTATAGCAGAAGCTAATGAAAATTATTATGGGGAAAAGCCTAGTATAAAAAAATTAACTATGGTGTTTTTAGATGATGATGCAGCTTATGCAGCTGTAAAATCGGGAGAAGTAGATATAGCCTCTATACCAGGATCTTTTGCGAAAGATAAAGTAGATGGAAAAAGGTAATTGAGTTAGATAGTATAGAAACTTATGGGATAGAATTCCCTATGCAAAAAAGTGGAGAAAAAAATAAAGATGGACATCCTGTTGGTAATGATGTAACAAGGGATAAATCAATAAGAGAAGCTTTGAATTATGCTATAAATAGACAAGAGCTAGTAGATGGAGTTTTAGATGGATTTGGAGCTGTATCAACAACTGGTCTTGAAAAAATGCCTTGGCTTAATAAGGAAACAATATTAAAAGGTGATGGAGATATAGAAAAAGCTAAGAACATACTTAAAGAAGGCGGATGGAAGGACTCAAACTCTGATGGCATTTTAGAAAAAGACGGTACTAAAGCTGAGTTTAAATTGCTTTACACAGATGGAAAATACAGACAAGAATTAGGCTTATCGGTAGTTGAAACTGCAAAACAATTAGGCATAAAAATCGATTTAGAAGCTAAAACATGGGATACTATAGAACCTGAGATAAACTCTCAACCTGTATTATTTGGATGGGGATCAGGAGATCCATCAGAGCTTAACTATTTATATAGTAGCAAAGTTATAGGAGTTGGAGTTCCTTGGAATAATGCTGGATACTATAAAAATGAAAAAGTTGATGACTATATAAGTAAAGCCTTGCAAAGTGAAAATGAAAATGAAGCTATTGAATATTGGAAAAAAGCTCAATGGGATGGAGAAACCGGGTTTTCAACTAAAGGAGATTTAACATATGCATGGCTTGTAAATGCAGGTCATTTATACATAGCTGATGAAAATCTAGATATAGGAACTCCAGTTGTTCAACCACATGGAGGTAGAATTCTTGATAATATAACAGAATGGAAATGGAAAAAGTAAATTTTTCAAGGAGATACTCATATGAATAACCCTAATAATATAGGAATATTTTTAATAAAAAAAATTATAAGACTCATAACTCTTTTAATTGCTGTGTGTATATTAAGCTTTGTTTTAATGGAAAAGTCACCGATAGATCCTATCAAGGCTTATGTAGGTGCTGATTTAAGTGTTACACAAGAACAAAGAGAAGAAATAGCTAATCATTGGGGGCTTAACAAACCTCCTGCTGAAAGATTTATATCATGGTTTAGCTCAATACTGAAAGGTGATTTTGGAACATCAATGATATATAGACGACCTGTAATAGATGTTATAACCGAAAAATTTATGGCATCTTTAGCTCTTATGGTTGTGGCATGGACAATTTCTGGCATATTAGGATTTGTTATGGGGGTTATATCTGGAATAAAAGAAGGTAGCATAGTTGATAAAATTATAAGGGGGTATTGTCATATTTTAATTTCAACTCCTACCTTCTGGTTAGGTATTTTACTTATCATGATATTTTCTGTTAAGTTAAAATTATTTCCGGTTGCACTAGGTGTACCTATTGGAGTGTTGGCAAGTGAAGTTACATTAAAAAGTCTATTAAAACACTTAATACTTCCGGCATTGACTTTAAGTGTTATAGGTGTAGCCAATATATGTTTACATACGAGAGAAAAAGTTATTGAAATTTCAAATAGTGATTATGTACTTTTTGCAAAGGCAAGAGGAGAAAGTAGTAAAAGTATAATATTTAATCATATTATAAGAAACGTAGCTTTACCAGCTATAACTCTTCAGTTTTTATCATTTAGTGAGTTATTTGCAGGAACTATATTTGCAGAACAAGTCTTTTCATATCCAGGACTTGGACAAGCTACAGTTGACGCAGGAATTAAAGGAGACTTACCTCTTTTAATGGGTGTAGTTATAATAAGTTTGATATTTGTATTTACTGGAAATTTAATTGCAGATATTTTATATAAAGTTATCGATCCTAGAATGAAGGAGGGAAATACTAACTAATGGAACAACTTCAATATATAAAAGAAAAAACTCATTCTAACAGTAAGATTAATATAGGAATAAGGGAGAAAACTATTGTATCTATATTAATTTTTAGTTGTTTTTTAATAGGAATAATTGTATTTGGTAGCTTTATAAGTGAAAATCAAATAGCTATAGATTTAACTCAGAAAAATATATCTCCAAATTTAAATTACTTATTTGGTACAGACTGGATGGGAAGAGATATGTTTTATAGAACTATAAAAGGTCTTAGTTTAAGTATGAAGATAGGTGTTATGGCATCTATGATAAGTGGATTAATAGCATTAACTTTAGGGCTAATGAGTGCTACTATGGGAAATACAGTTGATTCTATAATTACATGGATTATAGATTTATTTCTTTCTGTGCCACATGCCTTAGTTATAATACTTATATCTATATCTCTAGGTGGAGGACTAAAAGGAATTATAATAGGTGTAGCTATTACACACTGGCCATCATTAACAAGGATAATAAGGGCAGAAGTAATGCAAATAAAAAACTCTGAATATGTGAAGCTGTCCAAAAACTTTGGTAAATCCAACGTATATATTGCTACAAAACACATATTGCCACATATAATCCCTCAACTTCTAGTAGGAGTAGTATTAATATTTCCACATGCTATATTACATGAGGCTTCTATAACTTTTTTAGGATTTGGACTTCAACCTCATGAACCTGCTATTGGAATAATTTTATCAGAAGCTATGAAATATTTAAGTAGTGGTAGATGGTGGTTAGCTTTTTTCCCAGGGATAAGCTTGGTCTTAGTTTCGTTAATGGTTGATAATATAGGTAAACAAATAAGTAAACTTATAAATCCTAAGTTAGCACATAAATAGGAGGTTGTATGAAAGATCCAGTACTAAGTGTTAAAAATTTAGAAGTTAGCTTTTCTCAATATACAAAAGGATTAAGAAAAAGAAATTTAAAAGTTATAACAAATTTAGATATAGATTTATATGAAGGTGAAATACTAGCTGTTGTGGGTTCAAGTGGATCGGGGAAAAGTTTGTTAGCTCATGCAATACTTGGAATACTTCCTAGAAATTCTAAGGTTGAAGGTAGCATAATTTATAAAAATGAAATTTTAGATAAAAAAAGAAAAGAAAAATTAAGGGGGAAAGAGATTGTGTTAATACCACAATCAATAAATTACCTAGATCCTCTTATGAAAGTTTCTGATCAAGTTAAATTATCATTAGAAAATAAAAAAGAAGCAAGTGAAATACAAAGAAATATTTTTCAAAGTATGGATTAAATGAAAATGTTGATAAGATGTTTCCATTTCAATTATCAGGGGGGATGGCAAGAAAAGTTTTACTATCAACAGCATTAGTAAGTGATACAAAAGTAATAATAGCAGATGAACCTACTCCTGGTTTAGATGAAAAATCATTAAATGAAGCATTAGGACATTTTAGAGATATTGCAGACAATGGATGTGCTGTTTTAATGATAACACATGATATTGATGCAGCATTAAAGGTAGCTGATAAAATTGCTGTATTTTATGCAGGAACTACCTTGGAAATTGCTAATGTAATAGATTTTAAAAGTGGGAATGAAAAACTTAGACATCCTTATACAAAAGCTCTTTATAATGCTTTACCTCAAAATGAATTTAAACCAATACCTGGATTCCAACCACTTCCAACTGAGATTCCTAAAGGATGTTTATTTTATGAACGATGTGAAGTTAGATCCAATGATTGTAAAAACAAAAGACCTAATACTAAGTATATTAGGGGGGGAATGGTGAGGTGTTTAAATGCAACTTAAAGCCAAGGATATAAGTTTTAAGTATAAAAATAGCAATACATATGTTTTGAAAAATGTAGACTTTGAAATTAACAGTGGTGAAATAGTTGGATTAGTTGCGCCAAGTGGATTTGGGAAAACTACTTTGGCTAAAATTTTAGCTGGATATGAAAACTCATATACAGGAAATGTAAAAATTGAAGGTATAAATAAAAAATAAGTATAATCCAGTGCAATTAATTTTTCAACATCCAGAAAAAGCCGTTAATCCCAAGTGGAAAATGAGTCAAATTTTAACAGAATCATTTAATCCACCTAAAGAACTTTTAGATTATATAGGAATAAAATATGAGTGGTTAAACAGATACCCAAATGAGCTTTCAGGAGGGGAACTACAGAGATTTTGTGTTATAAGAGCTTTATCTAAAGATACTAAGTTTTTAATTGCTGATGAAATGACAACTATGTTAGATGCTATAACTCAAGCACAAATTTGGAATGTAGTTTTAGATTATATCAAAAAAAACAATATAGGGCTTATAGTGATAAGTCATGAGAAAGCTTTAATTCAAAGAATTTGTGATAGGGTTGTTAATTTAGAAAAATTTAAGTTGAAAATTTAGTTTTAGAATAAAGAAAAATATATATTGATACTAGATTTCCAATTTGATATATTAAAATTAGGAACAAAAATCAAAATCATATCAAAGGCATTTTAAATACATCATAAATAAAGTTAAACTACTAAAATGGGGGTCTTTATTATGAGTAAAAAATATGTTGCAGAGCCATTTAAAATTAAAATGGTTGAACCTATCAAAATGACTACAAAGGAACAAAGAGAAGAAAAAATCCAAGAAGCAAATTATAACCTATTTTCATTAAAAGCAGATGACGTATACATAGACTTATTAACAGACAGTGGAACAGGGGCAATGAGTTCAAAGCAATGGGCAGCAGTAATGCTAGGAGATGAATCATATTCTGGAGCAAGTAGCTACTTCAAATTAGTAGAAGCTGCAAAAGATATATTTGGATATAAATATATACAACCAGTTCATCAAGGTAGGGCTGCAGAAAAAGTATTAGTTCCTTTATTTGTAGAACAAGGAAAATACGCTATATCAAATATGCATTTTGATACAACTCGAGCACATGTTGAGTTAACTGGGGCTAAAGCTATTGACTGTGTAGTACCTGAAGCTTTAGATACAGTAGCCTATGCTCCATTTAAAGGAAATATGGACATAGAGCGAATGGAAAAATTAATAAATGAGTTTGGTGTAGAAAACGTTGGAGTTATAATAATGACAGTAACTAACAATACTGCAGGCGGGCAACCTGTATCAATGGAAAATATGAGAGAGACTTATAAAGTCGCTCAAAAATATAAAATTCCTGTATTGATAGATGCTGCAAGATATGCAGAAAATGCATACTTCATAAAAACTAGAGAAGAAGGATATGAAGATAAAACTATAAAAGAAATTGTAAAAGAAATGTTTAGTTATGGAGACATGTTAACTATGAGTTCTAAAAAAGATGCTATAGTTAACATGGGAGGGCTTATAGGAGTTAGAGATGACGAAGAGTTATACAACAATGTAAAAGCTCGTACAATATCATTTGAAGGGTTTGTTTCTTATGGAGGTTTAGCTGGGCGTGATTTAGAGGCTTTATCTGTTGGTCTTTATGAAGGAATTGATTTTGATTATTTAAAATATCGTATAGGACAAATGGAGTACATTGCAAATAGACTTGATGAGGCAGGAATAGCTTATCAATCGCCAGTTGGTGGTCATGCGGTGTTTATAGATGCTAAGAAGTTACTTCCACATATACCGTACTACCAATTCCCTGCACAAGCACTTGCAATAGAATTATATAAAGAAGCTGGAATTAGAACTTGTGATATAGGTTCATATATGTTAGATAATGATCCTGTAACAGGTGAACAACGTCAATCAGAATTAGAGCTTACAAGACTAGCGATTCCAAGAAGGGTTTATACTCAAGCTCATCTAGATGTTATTGTAGATGCATTAATATCTATAAAAGAAAGAGCTGATCAAATAAAAGGTTATGAAATAACTTGGCAACCCAAAGTTTTAAGACACTTTACATCAAAACTTAAACCTATAGAGTAGGATGAGTTAGCAAGAGATACTTAAAATAATATTGTGAGAAAGATAAATATTTAAATTTTACTCCCAAAGCGTGAAGATGCTTTAAAGGTCGTTAAAACTCAAATATTTATCCTAAACAAATTATTTTGAAGTATCTCTTTTTTACGCTTAAGGAAATTATATTTAACTAATATTGTGGATAACTTATAGAATATATTAATACCAAAGTTTTGGTGAAAGTAAAAATTACATTTTGAGCAACGGACGAAGTCGTTGGCGACATGAGCGAAGCGAATTTTTTATGTTGGGATGGAGTTCAAATGGGTGGAGAAATAATATATAATAAAGTTATAAATATACAATTGGAGATGAGTTATTTTGAAACCTTATATAGATATATTGGAAAATCAAAGAAGGCATTTAAATGAAGTTGGAACAATTAGTGTTGAAGACAGAATTAAAGCTTTAAAAGATTTAAAACAAACGATAAAAAAATATGAAAATGAAATTATAGATGCACTTTATAAAGATCTAGGAAAATCTGAATTTGAAAGTTATACCACAGAGGTTGGATTTATATATAGGTCTATAAATCATGCATTAAAAAATATAAAAAATGGAATAAAGTAAAAAGAGTAAGAAATGATATAGCGCAAATGCCAGGAAAGTCATATGTATATAACTCTGCATATGGAAGTGTTCTTATAATAGGTCCTTATAATTATCCTTTTCAATTAACTATAGAACCGCTTATAGGAGCTATAGCTGGTGGAAATACAGCTGTTATTAAACCTTCAGAATACACTACTAATGTTGAATATATATTAGTTAAAATTATTAAAGAGTGTTTTAATTCAAATTATATTGATATAGTGGGAGGGGATTATAATGTAAATAGTAATTTATTAGATCTAAATTTTGATTATATATTTTTTACAGGAAGCGTGAATGTAGGTAAAATAGTTATGGAAAAGGCTAGTAAAAACTTAATTCCTACAACTTTAGAATTAGGTGGTAAATCACCAACGATAGTAGATAAAACTGCAAAACTAGATGTGGCAGCAAAACGTATAGCATGGGGGAAATTTGCAAATGCTGGCCAAACTTGTGTAGCACCTGATTATTTATTAGTCCATGAAGATATATATGAAGAATTTATACAAAAGTTAAAGATTACTATAACGAATTTTTATGGAGAGAAAATAAAAGATAGTAAAGATTTTGGAAGAATTGTTAATGACCGTCATATGAGTAGGTTAAAAGATATACTAGATAAAGATCATGAAAAAATAGTATTTGGGGGAGAAATTGAGATGGAAACAAGATATATTTCACCTACTATTTTAAAAGATGTTAACTACAATGATGCAGTTATGCAAGATGAAATCTTTGGCCCTATAATGCCTATTATAAAATATAGTGAACTTGACGATATAAGGTTTTACTTAAACTTACATCAAACACCACTGGCGTTATATGTTTTTTCAGAAGATAAATATTTTAGTGATTATATAATTAAAAACTTTACTTTTGGAGGTGGATGCATAAATGATACAATAACACATGTTGCATCTACAAATCTTCCATTTGGAGGAGTTAAAACATCTGGAATTGGAAGATATCATGGATACAATAGTTTTAAAACTTTCACATATGAAAAAGCAATTGTAAAAAGAAGTAGTAAAATAGATATAAATTTAGTATTTCCACCATATAAAGATAAATTAAAATTAATAAAAAAGTAATGAAATAAAATTTAAAAATGTAAAAATTTTACTGTATTTGTTAATGAAAATAAGAGAAAACTAAAAGTGATGTATATTTAAGTCAATATATTTTACTGGAGGTGCTTATTTTGAAAAATAATTCATTTTTAAATAGTGTAAGAGGCATATTCAAAGAAATGCTATATATGGAAAGTGAAAACACTAATACAGATAGAGAAAAAGTAACCGAAATAGATAAGTATGGAAATAAAACTACTTACTATAGAGCAGGAGCAGGACCTGATCAGCCAAATACAATAAATCAAAAATTTGAATAAAGATAAAACAAGGAAAGAATACATCAAGGTTTCTGTGTATTCTTTCTTTATTTTTATGTTTAACATAGCACATATAAATAAAGAAAATAGTAAAATAAATAGACGATAATTATTAGGGGGGGATTAAATTGACTATAGATCTAAAGGGGAAATCATTTTTGACTTTATTAGATTATACAGAAGAAGAAATAAGATACCTATTAGACCTAGCAAAGCTTTATAAAATAGCTAAAAAGTTAGATAGATCTCACAAAAAATTAGATACTAAAAATATTGCACTTATATTTGAAAAAGATTCAATTAAGACAAGATGTACATTCGATGTTGCTGCTAAGGATTTGGGAATAGGAGTAACATATATAGGTGGCAATGAACTACAAGTTGATAAAAAGGAATCTATAAAAGATTTTGCTAGAATATTTGGGAAAATATATGATGGGATAGCTTACTTTGGAGGAACTCAAAATAATTTAAATAAATTAAATGAATTTGCTGAAATTCCTGTATGGAATGCGATGACAAATCAGCATCATCCCACTCAAGTTTTAGCAGATTTATTAACTATAGAAGAAAAGTTAGGACATTTAAAAGGAACTAATATTACATTTGTTGGAGATGCAAAAAATAATGTAGTGAATTCCTTTATGATAGTATGCGCAAAGATGGGAATTAATTTTACTATATGTGCGCCAAGTGATCTATATCCTGATAAATCATTGGTTAATAAATGTAAAAATATAAGTAAAAAATAAATCTAACATAAATTTAACTGAAAATATTCAAGAAGGAACGAAAGGTGCAGATGTAATTTACACTTCTCCATGGAAATCTATACTAGAATCAAATGATATTTCAAAAGATAAGATAGAAAAGCTAACAAATTACAAAGTTAGTATAGAACTTATGAATAATTGTAGTAAGAATGTGATATTTATGCACTGTTTACCTGCTTTTCATAATTTAGAAACTAAATTCGGAAGAGATATTTATGAAGATTTTGGAATAAAAGAAATGGAAGTCACAGATGAAGTTTTTGAATCTAATTACTCTGTTGTATTTAATCAAAGTGAAAATATAATGCATACAATAAAAGCTATAATCGTTGCAACCTTAAGCGTTTAATATAAATAATACTAATTAAATAATGCATATAAAATAGGTATATGATCATATTCTATTTTATATATAAATATAATTAACAAAAAATTAACGAAAAAGTTTGGTTTTTAACTAAAGCTTAATCTCGATTTAATAATTAACAACAACTTAACAAAAAAGAGAGTTTTTTAACATTGGCTTAACTTAAATTGACAAAATATTTGTTAAAATCAAATTAATGAAAAAACAGAAAAACACGTTTGATTTTTAAGGAGGAAATTATTAGTGGAAATAGCAATAAACTTGATGGGAGGACTGGGACTATTCTTATATGGTATGAATCTTATGGCAGATGGTCTTCAGAAATCAGCAGGAGAAAAATTAAAAAGAATAATTGGACTTTTAACTAGTAATGTATTAATGGGAGTTTTAGTAGGAGCTCTAGTAACAGCAATTATACAAAGTAGTAGTGCAACTACGGTTATGGTAGTTGGATTTGTTAATGCAGGAATCATGACATTACCTCAAGCTATAGGAGTTATAATGGGGGCTAATATAGGAACAACTATAACAGCACAGCTTGTATCTCTTGATTTAGTTGGAATAGCACCTTTAGCATTAGGTATAGGTATAGTAATGTATTTATTTTCAAAAAATCAAAAAACAAAAACAATAGCAGAAATTTTAATAGGTTTCGGTATATTATTTACTGGAATGGATTTTATGAAAAATGCAGTAAAACCATTATCAGAATTTCAAGGATTTACTGATGCATTAGTTGCTTTTGGAAATAGACCAATTCTGGGTATTTTATTAGGATTTGGAATAACAGCAATAGTACAAAGTTCTAGTGCTTCTATGGGAATGTTATTAGCACTTGCATCTCAAGGATTAATACCTTTAACGGCAGCACTTCCTATACTATATGGAGAAAATATAGGTACATGTGTTACATCTTTAATATCTAGTATAGGGGCTAGTATAAACGCTAGAAGAGCAGCCTTAATGCACTTAGTGTTCAACATAATAGGAACTATTATATTTATGTTAATTTTAACAAAACCTATAACTATGATAGTTCAAAATTTAAATCCAGATGATGTAAGTAGACAAATTGCAAATGCTCATACATTATTTAATATAACAAATGTTATATTACTGCTTCCTTTCTCTAAATATATAGTAAAGCTTACTATGAAGCTTATGCCAGAAAGAGAAGAAGAGATAAATAGCAAAAAAACTGTTCATTACATAGATGACAGGATGATGGAAACTCCATCTATAGCATTATCAAATACGATAAAAGAGACTTTAAGAATGGGTGAAAAAGCCAAAGAAAGCTTAGACAATGCAATGGAAGGGTTTTTAAATAAATCAAAAGAAAAAGTAGATGAATCTTTTAGTAATGAAAAGCTAATAAATATTTTACAAAAAAGTATACTGAATTATTTATTAAAATTATCTAAAACTTCATTAAATGACAATTCAAGAGAGAGTGTAGATTTATTGTTTAATACTGTAAATGATATAGAAAGAGTTGGGGATCATGCAGAAAACATAGCAGAGCTTGCAACTACTGTTATAGACAATAATTTAAGTTTATCTAAAGATGGGTCTGTTGAACTTAAAGACTTATATCAAAAAGTTATAGACACATACAGTTTAGCTCTTGAAAGTTTAGAAAAGTCAGATGTGGATTTAGCTTGTAGAGTAATAAAAATGGAAGAACAAGTTGATATGATGGAAAAAAGCTGTAGAGCAAATCATATGAGAAGATTAAATGCAAGTTCTTGCAGTGTAGATTCTGGAGTTATATTCTTAGATTTAATTAGTAATCTAGAAAGAGTATCGGATCATTCTGCTAATATCGCTCAACAGGTTATAAAATCTAGTAATAAGAAATTTGCATAATATAAAACTTTAAATAAAAAGCTTTATCGATATATTAAAATTGATAAAGCTTTTATGTTAATTAAACTATAAATGTAATTAAATTTTAAAAATTATAAAAATTGGCAGAAAGTATTGTACTAGTGAATAAAAAATTGTAATATATACATATAATATAGTGTATGCTAAAAGATAAAGAGTGTAGACTAAATAAGATATCAATATATACAAGTACATATATGTTATAAGAAATAGTATTTAAATTTTAAGTTGTATATATAATTATTGATATTAAATAAGATTATAATTAAGTTTAAATAATATTAATGATAGTTAAAGGAGAATGAAATTATGGCAATGGGAGCACCAACACCACACAATAGCGGTAAATTAGGAGATATAGCAGAAACAGTATTATTACCAGGAGATCCTTTAAGAGCTAAATTTATAGCAGAAACTTTCTTAGAAGACGTTGTTCAATACAACACTGTAAGAGGTATGAATGGTTACACTGGATACTATAATGGCAAAAAAATATCAGTACAAGGTACAGGTATGGGATGTCCATCAATAGGAATATATACATATGAATTAATACATTTTTATGGAGTTAAAAATCTTATAAGAATAGGTTCTGCAGGAGCTTTACATGAAGATTTAAAAATGCATGATATAGTAATAGGTATGGGTTCTTGTACAGATTCTAATTATGCATCTCAATACAACTTACCAGGGACATTTGCACCAGTAGCAAGCTATGAGTTACTTAGCAAAGCTGTAGATGTTGCAAAAAGTCAAGGCGTTGAGCCTAAAGTTGGAAACATACTATGCAGTGATGTATTCTATGGAGATGAAGGATTAGATTCTTTAGCAAAATGGACTAAAATGGGAGTGTTAGCTGTAGAAATGGAATCAGCTGCACTTTATATGAACGCTGCAAGAGCTGGAGTTAATGCTCTTTGTATATTAACAATTTCTGATTGTCCTTTCAAAGGAGAAGCAACTACTGCTATGGAAAGACAAACTGCATTTACAAGAATGATGAATATAGCTTTAGAATTAGCTTAATATAAAAACTCGCCTTTATAGTATAAACTGTGAAAGCGAGTTTTTTTTATGTTAAAAAACTTAAATATTAATGGTTTTTACACTTAAAGGTCTAATTAAATAATGCAAGTAAAGTAAGAAATTGATATAGATTAAAAAATAAGATGTCGAAATTTTGCAATTTATAGAAAAATGAATCGGATTATGGTAACATTATAAATATAAATACTAGGTTTTTATTAATTAATAGGGAATGATGTGGAAATCATCAACAGCCCCCGCTACTGTAATTACGGACGAGTCTTTTTTTAGCCACTGAAGAATTTCTTTGGGAAGGTAAAGATTAGGATGATGTATAAGTCAGGAGACCTGCCTAGATAAAACCAACTTTCGGAGGGAGAGACAAAATGAAAATATCAAAAATCAAATTAAGTTTGCTTAGCTTAGTTATAGGGCTAAGCTTTGTAGGGTGCAGTAAAACTCAAATTAAAACTGAAGACACTACTACAATAAAGGTAGAAAAAACAAATGAAACAAAGGATGATTACTATCCAGTAACTATTACTACGCATAATAGTAACAAAGAAGAAATAAAGGTTACTATAAAAGAAAAACCTAAAAAGGCGCTGGCAGTTTATCAAGACTCTATAGAAACTATGCTAGCACTAGGGTTAGAAGATAATATAGTTGCTGCAGCCGGGTTAGATCATAAGGTTAAAGATGAATATCAAGAAGCCTTTAAAAAGGTTAAGTATTTAGATGAATTTACACCTTCTAAAGAAAATACTATGATGTTACAACCAGACCTTATAGTGGGATGGGATTCTTTGTTTACAGATAAAACTTTAGGAACAGTAGACTTTTGGCAAGACAAAGGTACAAATACATACATGGCATTAAATAGTGGAGCAGTAGAGCATAAGACTATTAAAAATGAATGTGAAGATATATTAAATATAGGTAAAATATTTAACGTTGAAGATAAAGCTAAAAAGATAGTTGATAATATAAATAAAAAAGTAAATGAAGTTGTAGAGTCTGAAAAAGGCAAAAAGCAACAAACTACTTTAATAGTTGAATTTTTAGATGATAAAATTAGTGGATATGGGAAAAGCACTTTAGGTGGAGATATGGTAACTAAACTAGGTGCAAAATTATTAAATGAAGATGGCAACTCACTAAGTAAAGAAGATTTAGTAAAATTAAATCCAGACAGTATATTTGTAGTATATATGAATAGAGATGATGATAGTAAAAAATCTGAAGAAACTAAAAACTTAGTTATGAATGACAAAGCATTACAAAGTTTAAATGCAGTTAAAAATAATAGAGTTTATCCAATAGAACTAGGACAAATGTATTGTAGTGGAGTAAGAACTATAGATGGAATAGAAACTTTTGCAAATGGAATTTATCCAAGTAAGTAGAAAGAGGGACATGGACATATGCAATCAATGAAAAGCTTAAGAAAATATGAAAATAATGAAGAGAAGGGCTTTGTGAAAACAAAGCCTTTATATATATTAGTTATTATGGGTCTTATTATTGCTTTAATTTTGTCTATTTTATTTGCTGTAACAATAGGTTCAAGTGACATCAGTATAAAGCAAGTATATCAAATAATAGGGTATAAACTATTTAGTATAGGAAATGAAAATACTTTATCTAATGGAGCTATCCATGATGTAGTGTGGTTTATTAGGCTACCTAGAATAATTTTAGCTTTATGTGTAGGAATAGGACTGTCTGTATGTGGAGTTGTAATGCAAGCTATAGTAAAAAATCCTCTAGCAGACCCTTATATACTTGGTGTATCATCTGGAGCATCCTTAGGGGCTACAATAGCTATAATGTTAGGATTTACAACTTTATTAGGACAAAACTCAATAGGAATATTTGCATTCTTTGGTGCATTTTTAGTTTCGATGTTAGTTTTAATGATTTCAAACACAGGATCAAGATCTAACTCTACAAAACTATTATTAGCGGGGATGGCTTTGAGTTCTGTTTGTAGTGCATTTTCAAGTTTTATAGTTTATATAAAAAATGATGCAGAAGGAATGAAAAATATAACATTCTGGCTTATGGGGAGTTTAGCTGGAGCTGAATGGGAAGAAATAGTATTTATACTTCCATTGATTTTAATAGGGACTATATTCTTTTTAAGTCAATATAGGATATTAAATTTAATGTTGTTGGGGGATGACGTAGCTATAACATTAGGAACTGATTTATATAGGTATAGACAAGTATACTTAGTTGTAACTTCTCTCCTAGTAGGATTAGTAGTTTATTCATCTGGGATGATTGGATTTGTTGGACTTATAATACCACACATTGTTAGAGGATTATTTGGGACTGACCATAAAAAATAATTCCAATATCTGCACTTTTAGGAGCTATATTTTTAATATGGTCGGATGTATTGTCTCGAATAATAATAAAAAATGCAGAACTTCCTATTGGAATACTTATATCTATGATAGGAGCTCCTTGCTTTGTTTATCTAATGATAAGAAGAAGTTATGGGTTTGGAGGTACTAATTAATGAGAATAGAAACTAAAAAATTAGAACTTTCTATAAATGAAAATAAAATATTAAAAGGTATAGATATTGATGTTAAAAATAAAGAATTTGTAGGAATTATAGGGCCTAATGGAAGTGGGAAATCCACTCTTTTAAAGTGTATATATAGAAACTTAACCCCAAGTAACGGTGTAATATACCTAGATGACACTAATATTAAAAATATACCAACTAAAGACAGTGCTAAAAAAATTGGAGTTGTAGCTCAACATAATCATAATAACTTTGATTTTTCGGTATTAGATATGGTACTTATGGGGAGAAGCCCTTATAAAAAAATTATGGACAGAGATACAAAGGAAGATTATGAAATTGTATATAATGCCATAGATAAAGTAAATATAAGGCATTTAATTAATAGAAACTTTAATACTTTATCTGGAGGAGAGCAACAAAGAGTTATATTAGCAAGGGCTTTAGCTCAAGATACAAAGTGTTTAATACTTGATGAACCAACTAACCATTTAGATATTAAATATCAGTTACAATTAATGGGTATTGTTAAAGACTTAGATATAGAAGTTATAGCAGCTATTCATGACTTAAATATTGCAGCTATGTATTGCGATAAAATATATGTATTAAAAGATGGAAAAATTAGGGCTTATGGAACGCCAAAACAGGTTTTAACTACAGAACTTATAAAGGAAGTTTATGGCGTTAATGCTAAAATTTTAAAAGCTGAAACTGATGATAATATAAATATAATTTTTAAAAATAATTAAATTAAATGAAGACAATTAAATACGGTAAATATTATAAAA
This sequence comes from Paraclostridium sp. AKS73, assembly GCF_025671395.1. NCBI lineage: Bacteria > Bacillati > Bacillota > Clostridia > Peptostreptococcales > Peptostreptococcaceae > Paraclostridium > Paraclostridium sp. AKS73. The sequence goes on from NZ_JAIXHU010000047.1 coordinate 23,374, forward strand.
AGCGAAATGTTTGAAGAAAATAAAAAACCATATATGATACACGGAGTAACTGGAAGTGGAAAGACAGAAGT
>NZ_JAIXHU010000048.1:0-22899 GCF_025671395.1 Paraclostridium sp. AKS73
TCTGATACAAATAAGCTTACTTTTCTTCCAAGAGTTGTAGAGAAAACCATTAATAATCTAGTTTCTATATTTCTCATTTTTTAATCCCCTTTCTTATTTAAATTAATTTGCTGGTGTTAATTCTGTATTGTCTATTTTTACTACAGATAGTACGTCATGTTTTTGTAGACCGTTTAATATTTCTGCTACATTGTACACATCAACTACTTTTGCATCGTTTTTAACGTTTGAAAAACTTCTAGTTTTAACTATTGTTCTTCCGTTGTCACCTAAACCACAATCATATTTGATTCTTAAAGCTGACATTTGAGCAACTTCTGAAGCATTTGGAGCTAATTTCATATCTGGCATTTTCATTCCTCCTTTAAAAAATTAATTTAACTTAAGTGTAGTAAAAAGGCTCGATTAAGTCCTAAAAGATAGTTGGGAATTATATAGGAGTGAGATTATTGATGAAAAAAAGTTTGTGTATTTTTATTTCAACTATATTTCTTTAAAATTGAGATATTGCAGTAGTTTGGTTTATTCAATTAATATCAAACTCTATAATTAAATTATCAAGATAATAATAACAATTTGAGGATTAATAGGGGGGATTTTATGAAAAAATTAGTTATTGATTTAGGTCATGGAGCAAGTGATCCAGGAGCAATTGGACAAGCTGGAACTTATGAAGCAAATGTTGTTTTAGCTATAGGAAAGGAACTTAATGAGAATTTAAAAGGACTAGATTTAGATATTAAATTTACAAGGTTATCAGATAAGTTTATTCCACTTAGAGAAAGAGCTAGAATAGCAAATGAATTTGGAGCAGATTATTTTTTATCTATTCATATAAATTCGGCTTCTGATAAGAGTGTTAGGGGAGTTGAAGTTTGGGAGTATTCAATGGGAATTAAGAAGTTAGATAACTTTTCTAATGGACTTTGTGAAGATATTTCAAAGTTGTTTAATATAAGGAATAGAGGAATTAAGTTGAGTAAGGAGCTTTCAGTTTTAAAACATACTAAGATGCATGCAGCTTTAGTTGAAGTTGATTTTATATCTAATATTGAAGGAGAAAAAGCTTTGAAAGATAGTAATAATATTAAAGCGACAGCTTTAGCTATTAGAAATAATTTAATTAAGTTATTTGAATTAGAAGCACCTACAAATGATATTTTATACAAGGTTTGTATTGGAGCTTATAGAGATAAGAATAATGCTTTAACTCAGGTTAAATTAGCTAAGGAAAAGGGATTTAGCGATGCTTATATAATTTAAATATAATTGCAAATAAAAACATTTTTTTAATAGATTTTTTTATAACTTTAAATTATATTATAAATAAGATAGAAAATAGTTTAATTTTAAGGGGTATAAATACAGTTTTACATCGGGAGGAATTTAGTTATGATATTATGGTTTTTAGTTATTGCTGGAATTTTAATATTAGTTTCAGGAATTTATTTTCTTGTGACAAATTATAGACAAGGAAAGTATATAAAAGGATATGGATTACTTGCTTATACAGGTTTTGGAATGATATTACTTGGAGGTATTTTATTAATGGAAACTATATTTACAAGTTTGCCAGGAAATCTCTCTAAGACATTACCAGTAGGTATAACTATGATTACTTGTGCAATAGTAGGTAAATTACTGTTAAAACCAACATTTTTAAGAAATAAAAATAAGACATTATAATAACCCGAATTTAGATAAACGACTGTACATGAAATTAAAATTATATTTTCGCGTACAGTTTTTTAATGCATAAATCACTTTTAAAAGTTATGGTTGTACTAGCATTGGATAGCGGAGCAACGGTTTTATCCAATGCGTGATACCACGAAATAAATTTAATACCGTAACCAAGTTGATTTTACTATTAAGTATCATTAAATATATAAATTTAAATTAATATATTTAGCTGATTATACAAAATGTGAAGGTCGTATAAGTTGCGTTGGAAGTATGCAATATAAACATTAGGTTAGGGCATTGGGCGAATGGGCAGTGAAGTGGTTCGCAGACGTAGTCGCTCAAATGGCTATCCTTAAAAAGTTACGAACACATGGAGCTATAAGATATGAAAATACATGATATGAAATATGATGTATTTTCATATCTTATCGGCGGAGATGTGTAAGTGCTTTTAAGGATTTGTCAGAGGGGCACGACCGTAAGGTCATATACAAGTAAAAAAGTTTGAACTAATATTATATTAAATTCTATATAAATTGCGATGAAACGATGATTTTGAGTTAGCGATTGAAGTGAAAATCCTTTTTAGTGTTTTTTACTAAAAAGATTGGAGCGTAAAGCGCGGTGGCGAAAGCCAAACTCCATAAAAAGGATGAAATACAGTTATATCAATAGATACATATGCAGTAATATAAAAGTAATATCATATATTACAAGTAGTAATACGGAAATATTACAAAAAGTAATATTAAAAAGTTAGTTAAATTAATCCTATAGAAATTAAATTATTAGTATCTAGTGGAAAGATAAAATATAGATATTTGTATTTCTGGCATTACAGTTTGAAGTGTTTTTTACTTCAAGCTGTGAGGTCAGAATTGACCTATGAGATTGACCGTATAATATTTAAATATAGAGAGTTGAGGTAGGAATTTTTTTTATCCTACTTCAACTCTTTTCCTATGTATTTATAAATTAAAACTATATGATCATATGGATTATAATTAAAAACTTTTTATAAATTTATATTATTATAAAAAACATACAGAAAGACATAGCGAAGTAATATATAATATTACAATAAGTAATATTTACAGGAGGTGAAAACTTGAATAAAGAACAGTTTAAAAATATAGATATATTCGAGCAAATAGAATACGTAAATAACATCTTAAAAGAAGGAAAAACATTAACTTCATTTTCTGAAGAAATAGGGATTTCTAGAAAGACTATAAGTAAAAATTTTAGTAAAGCTGGATATAAATATAGCCAGAGTAAAAAACAGTACATACTTGAAAATGCTGAGGTTGAAGCGAGGGAACAAAAGGAATATTACAGTAATATTACAGAAAGTAATACAAAAAATACCCCGGAGCCAAACAATAATATTCCAGTAATAAATAATATTACAACCAATTTAGAGATAACAAATAATCAAAAAGATAGATTAACATATTTAATGGATAATGCAGATAGAATAAAAGCTTTATTAGATGGATCAAACGAATATTACAAAGATATTACGGAAAGTAATATGGAGACTAAAGAAGATATAGTAAAAGAAATATATAATTTTAAGCAAGGAAAAAGGGATTATAGAGCTAAGACTCTGAAACTTGATGTAGAAGTTCAAAAAGGATTCGAAAGAATAGCAGAGGACTTAAAAGAAAGTGGTGTAACGCAACAAGAGTTATTGAATTACATATTAAATCAATACATTAAGTTTTATGATAATATAAAATAAAAAACCTTAATTAATATACGAATATTAGATGTTAAAAATTTAAGGTAATAAATAATTTTTTAAGTATAAAAGATTTGAAAAAGTAAAGAAAGAAATTAAAGTGACTGAGTTAGGAAAAAGTTTAATAGATGAAGGAAAAAAAGAAAAAGCTATAGAGATAGTAAAGAAGGCAATTTTAAAAGGAATGGATAATGAAACTATAAGAGATCTTACGGACTTATCTATTGAGGAAATTGACCTTATAAGAAGAGTTATGAATTAAAATTAAATATTGAAAAGGGTGATTATATGGTAGTTAAAAATATCAGAATAGATTTAATGTATAAAAACATTAATAATGTTGTTATGGTAATGATAGCTTAGTTAATGTATTAAATATAGATAATAGACTTGTATATGCACTTATATCGAATTTTGAAGATGGAATAGATATAAAGTATATATATGAGCTTATGGAGCCTAAGGGGTGGACAAGAGAGGATTTAAACAATAATATAAATTTACTTCTAGATTTTAAGTTTATAGAAAATGTTGGAGATAATGTAGATTTAGAAAAAATGAAAAAGGAATTTGAAAGTTTTAAAAATACTATATCTTTATATTAATAAAAGGCACATAAGAATATGTGTCTTTTTTGCGCAACGGACTAAGTCGTTTAAGTAACGGGACACGAGTTTACCGAGTGGACGTTGACGCCATGAAATTTGAGCGACATGAAATGATTCGCAGACATAGTCGCTCAAACGAAGTGAATTTTTTGTTGCACATTTTATAGTTATAAATAAATTATTGTGTTTGAAAATAGGACAGATTAGAACAGAAAAATTACCTTTACTAGTCTTTACTGTATTTAAAAGAATTATTTAATAGTATTTAAAGTATTTAGACATAGCTTAAAGCTTTGGAAATACTGCGATTTAAAGCAGTAAAAATGTCAGATTGGAATTTTAATATGTCACTTTGGAACTTTAAAATGTCAGATTGGAATTTTAAATGTGTCACTTTGGAACTTTAAAATGTCAGGTTGGAATTTTAATATGTCACTTTGGAATTGATAAAAATGTCAATTAATTTAAGTTGACATTTTTAAATCGTAAATTTATAGTTAATATAAACATTATATAAAGAGGTATTAATATGAATGATTATAGAGATATTCAAAATCCTAAAATATTGATGAAAAACAATTTACTTATTCAAGCCAAATATAGTTTAACACTAGTTGAAAATAGAATTTTTTTACTTATGATGTATAAACTTCAAAAGGAAAGTAACGGAGTTTTAAGTTGTGAGATATCACATGATGAATTTAAGCAAATAATTAAACATGCAAAAGATAAGACGATAAAGAATATTTCTAAATCTTTAAGTTCATTAAGAAAGAAAAGTATATTCTTTATGGAAGAAAAAGAAAATAAAAAAGGAATTATTTGGGGAGAGTATGGATTTTTAAATGGTTTTACATATGATGATGAGAGGAAAATTTTTAAAATTGAAGCATCTGAAAAAATTTATGATTTATTAAATAATTACTTGCAAACAGGATACACTCCAGCTAATTTAGCAGCATTATTTAGCATGAAAAATTATTATTCGCAAAGATTATATGATCTTCTTAGACTTTGGAGTGGAACAAAATCAGTAATAAATTATAGTTTAGAGGATTTAAAAATGTATCTTCAATTAGATGAAAGTTATCCTGAATACGGAAATTTTAAAAGAAGAGTTATTCTTCCTGCTATAAAAGAACTTAATGAAACGGGATATTTTGAGATAGATTTTAAGGAAAATAAAGTTGGTAGAAAAGTTGATTCTATTGACTTTTACGTTAAAGATTTGGACAAGAGAAAGTATTTTACTAATGAAGATGTTATAGCAGACATACCAAGTTTAGTAGTTAAAGAAGTTGCAGTTACTAATGATAATGCTGTTTTTGATAATAAAGAAGAGAGAACATTTAAATCAAACTATGTTATTTCTAGTGACAATGTAGATAATGATAAAATTAGTGAATTTGAGTTTTTAGTTCCAGATGAAGATATATTTACTAAGGGGACTTTAAGAAGTTTTAAGAAGGATTTTAGAAATATTGATTTTAAAAACGAATACATGGAAAAAGCTTTTGATGATGCAGTATCTATAACTCTGGAGAGAGATGATGTAGAAATTATTAAAGTTAGTTCATACAAGTTTTTCAAAGGAACATTGGATAATAAAATTCTTGAATATAAGTTAGAAGAAAAAGAAGATGTAGCTCATAAGAAAGAAATGGACATGTTTTGGTAGGTATTTTAAGAAATAAGGTGATATAATTAATTAAAGGCGGTGAACTAATGAAAAAGCCAAATTATGAAGATTTTATAATGAAAAGAGCAATGGATATTTTTGCAGAAGAAGGTCTTAAGTTCTTTGGAATAGATAAAAAAGTAAAAGATATTGGTCCAACTGAATTAGTTGTTTTAGACAGTAAGAATATGTATATGGATTATACTTTCTTAATGGAAGATGATAGTTACATACATTTCGAATTTCAAACTACTAACAAGGGTGTAGATGACTTAATGAGATTTAGAACTTATGAAGCGCTGCTTAATTATCAAACTAAAAAGAAGGTTACTACATATGTTGTTTACTCAGGCGATATAAAAAATCCTGTTAGTGAATATAATTGCGGTATGAATACTTATAAGGTAAATGCTATATCTATGATTAACGAAGATGGAGATAAAGTATTTGATGAAATAATAGAGAAGTTATCTTGTGGGAATGATATAGATAAACAAGATATTATAAAACTTACATTTACACCAGTTATGGGTGGAAAAATGGATAAAAGCGAAAAGATATTAAAGGCTATAAAGTTAAGTAAAGAAATAACTAGTCCATATAAAAGAGATATGGAATCTATTTTATATGCTTTTGCTAATAAATTTTTAAGTGGTAAAGATTTAGAAAAGGTAAAGGAGGAACTTAGAGTGACTGAATTAGGAAAGAGCCTTATTGAAGAAGGAAAAGAAGTTGGTGAAAAAAAGAAAGCTATAGAAATAGCCAAAAAAGCTATATTAAAGGGAATGGATAACGAAACTATAAGAGATCTTACAGATTTAACGATAGAAGAGATTGAAACAATAAGAAATATTATATAGTTATAATATAATTTAAGATTAAGTAAAAAATGAAGAGCAATAGTTCTTCATTTTTTTATTATATATATTTAAACTGATTATTTGAAAGCATACCATTTATACCTAAAAAACTACCATTACGCAAGAACTATAAATATTTAACTTCAAATCTTATTTGAAAGGGGTTTCTTTTTTTATTTTTCTATATTCAAAAATTCGACAAATTTCTATTTGCAATATTTCAAAAAGATAGTATACTTATTGAAATAGAAAATGACATTCGAAAGGATAAAAGGGTATGAGAAAGTTTTTTTACGCAAGGATAAGTACAAAAGACCAGACATTAGAAAGACAAATTGTAGAAGCTAAAAAAATAGGTATTGAAGAAGAATACATATTTCTAGAAGTTGCAAGTGGAAAAGATTTTAAAAGACCTGAGTATCAACTTTTAAAAAGGATGCTTAGAGAAGGCGATGTATTATATATAAAATCTTTAGATAGGCTTGGAAGAAACAAACAAATGATATTAGATGAGTGGAATGAATTAGTTAAGGTTAAAAAAGTAGATATAGTAATCCTAGACATGCCACTTTTAGATACTACAAAGTATAAAGACATGAACGGATTAGAAAACTTAATATCAGATATAATCCTTCAACTTTTAAGTTATATGGCTGAGGATGAAAGACTTAGAACAAAAGAAAGACAAAGAGAAGGTATCAAAATAGCAAGAGAAAAAGGTATTAAGTTTGGTAGACGTAAAATAGATCCAGGAGAAAAATTCGAAGAAGTTTATAAAGAATGGAAATCAGGAAGTATTACAGCTGTTAAAGCTATGGAAATTTTAGCATTAAAAAGTAATACATTCTATAGAAGAGTTAAGGAATATGAATCAAAAAAATAAATATAACTCAAATAGATAAAGAAACATAAATGTCGAATTTAGACAATGTTAATAAGTTTCTGAAAATTTAAAAATACTCTAAAAGTTGAGAAAAGTAATTTGTATTAGAATATATAATAAACTTGAAATTTATGTACTAAGATATCGATTTATGTTAAAATTTAATTATCGAAATCGAAAATTAAATGAGAAAAAGCCAGGAGTGTAATAAGTTTGGCGACTTACTCCTGACTTTTTTATAAGTACTCTAGATAAGAGAGAACTCTCATCAGAGATTTTTTACATTGTTATTATGTATTAATACTAACATATTAATACTCACATATCAATCATTTTGATATGTAAAACAATGTAAAAATTTCATGGCGCCAACGACTGTGTACGTTGCTTAAAACATAAACGCATATTTTTAGCGAGCTCTCCTTATCTTTAGTATTGATTAAATCTTATAGATATTATTCGATTTACTAAATATAGAGGAGATTTTTTTATGGGGATGAAAGAATTCTGCGATCATTTATATGATGATAGCACAGATGGATATATACAAGTTTTAAAGTTAAATGATGAAAAAATAAAAGTGAGAGAACTATTAAAATATATAATACTAGACATGAAGGATTAAAAGATATTGTAGAAGAGCTGCATGAGCAAAATGATGTATTTGTAGCTCCAAACACAATGTACATACCTAGAAGAAGAGTAGAAAATATAAGACAATTTAGATCATTATTTCAAGATATAGATTGTGAAAACTTAGGGTTAGAAAAAGCTGAAACAGTGTATCTTATATGGGAATTATACTATGAAGGTAAAATACCGAAACCAACTATGGTAACTGACAGTGGAAGAGGAGTACATCTTTATTGGAGAATACAAAATGCTCCATATGGAGCTTTAAATACATGGCAAGAGTTACAAGATTACATATACTACAATCTAAAGCATTTAGGTGCTGATAGACAAGCTACGGATAGTGCAAGGGTACTTAGATTACCAGGGACTATAAATTCTAAGAATCAAGTCAATTGTAAAGTTTTATATATAGATGATGATTTAGAATATTCTATGTATGATTTAAGGGAGCAATATTTAAACTATAGACCTAAATCATACCAACTACAGATGCAAGATACTAAGGTAGTTGAAAATAAAGTTGTTTCAAATAGATTTTTTAATTCATATAGCTTACATATGCAAAGAGCCAATGACTTACAAACTTTATGCAGACTTAGACACTTTGATATGAAAGGTTATAGAAATATGGCTATTCACTGTTATGCATATTGGAAAGGCATATATGTAAGAGATCAATATGAGCTTGAAAAGGAAGTTATAGAGTTAAATAATGCATTTAAAGAACCACTTAAAGATACTGAAGTAAAAGCTGTTTTAAGATGCATTCCAAAAGCTATTGAGAAGTTTATAGCTTATGAACAAGGATTAAGAAGTGGAGAGAAAAAAAGAGTTTCAAAAGGAATGAGAGATAAAGAAGGTTATTGGTATAAGAATACTACTTTAATAGAGCGATTAGGAATCACTGCAAATGAACAAAAGCATATGAAAACTATAATCGGAACTGATGAAAAGTATGAAAGAAATAATGAAAGAAGAAGAGCTGAAAGGAGAAATGAGGCTGGTTTAACTAAAAAGCAACAAGATTTACAAGATTTAAAGATACAGGTAGATAATCTAAAAGATGAAGGACTTAGTTTGAGAGCTATAGCTAAAGAGTTAGATATAAGTTTAGGAAAAGTACAACGAGTACTTAAAAAATAGGTGTATCGAAAAACGGCTCTTTATAAATATGTGGTTGTGCCGAGAAATGTTGTGTATTCTTTTACATAGTTTATTTAGTAGGACTATCATACTATTTGTAGAATATCATTATAACTAAGTTTTTTTATAGGAGGTTATTTTATGGATTTAAAAATGAGTGATCTACCTCCATAATTTGAAAATATAGCTATGGAAATTGGAATAGATAGAGTTAAGGCTTTATTTAAAGAATTTGGGAGACATCAGTTTACTTTTCTACTGAAAAGGTGATATATAAAGATACTCGTGATAGAGCAATTAGTGAGATTAAAGTTTTTGGAAGTTTAATAGTGTATTTACCTAAACTTTCTCATGAAATTTTTAAGTTTATTAAATCAGACTATCTCAAGTAGAAAAAATTGCATCCTAATATTAATACTAATTCAAATTTAGGCACAAATATCCTAAGTTCTTTTTAGTGTGTTCAAAACCCAAAAGATTATAATAGATGTTAGCCTAAATTTGAATAAAATAAGCCGTCAAAACCATTTTGATATCCTATATTATCCTTTAGGTTGACGGCTATTGCTGTTAACCTATGTACATTGTTTTTACTTAAAAAATTTTAAATTTAATTTAACCAATTCAAAAAATCATCAATAGTTATTTTGTATAATTTACAGATTTTTTCTATTAAATCAATTTTTAAATTTTTTCTTTTTTGATTCAATTCGACTTAAATAACTATTATTAATTCCTAAAATTTTTGCTGCCTCCTTTTGACTAATTCTTAAATTTTTCCTTTTTTCTTTTAACATAAATTAATCCTCTTTTCTAAAAATTCTAAACAGGTTGTCGAGTTATAGTATAAATTGACTAAACTTTGACTGCCTGTCAATTATTTTATGTTAAAATTAAAAATGTATTAGGAAAATTTTACCAATTAAAGCATAGAGATTATGAAAAAATATTAGGGAGAATAGCGATGAGTAAATCACAAGAATTAGAACTAGCAAAAATAATAGAAGAATTAGAAATGAAAGATATTTATTACCTTGAAGGATATATAGACGCAAAAAGAGACGAAAATTAATTCGTCTCTTTCATTTTTGAATGTAAACTATCAATAAGAATTTGTATTGCCAATTGTTCACTTTCAGGCAATTCTTGTATTTTTCTTAAAATGTTTTTAGTTTTTTCGGAAAAGCATTCAAAGTCTGTGTCTAAAGTAACATCTTTAAACATAGAACCAGTACCATCTAGAAGCCATTCTTTATTAACATTAAATTTTTCACAGATTAAAATTAAATTGCGTTGAGTAATGTTTCTATCACCTTTTTCGTAAGATGATATAATTCCATTTTTCAAACCTATTGTAGAAGCAAATTCTTTTTGAGTTAATCCTAAGTATTCTCTTAACTCTTTTAATCTTTTTTGCAATCGTATCAACTCCTTATGTAGAATTATAACATTTAAAATTCTACACATCAATATGTTTGATTGGAATTTAAAAGTTTATTTGTGAATAAATAGATTAATTTATTTGGAATTTATACACAAAGTAGAAAAATAGCTCTAAAACCGTTTACAAATTCTAAAAAATAGAACATAATAGAGAATGTAAAGAGGTGATAACGATGTTAAAAATAAATGAAAAAGAATTAATACAAAAGCTAGAAGAATTATTAATACATGATCCTGTTTCATTTGGATATGTTCAAGCTCTAACAGATATAAAATTCGAAAATGTAAAAGAATTGCAAAGAAAAAACAACAAAAGTATATAAAGGATAATGGAGGTGAAAATGGTTTCTATGAATAAGTTATATTATGCAATAATACCGGCTAATGTAAGATATGACACTGATTTAAAAGCTAATGCTAAATTGCTATATGGGGAGATTACAGCGTTATGCAATGAAAAAGGGTATTGTTGGGCTAGCAATAGCTATTTCGCTGAATTATATAAAGTTAGCAATGAAACTATTTCTAGATGGATATCTCAGCTAATTAAAAAAGGTTATTTGAATTCACAAATAATTTATAAAGTTGGAACTAAAAAAATAGAAGAAAGAAGACTTTATATATCAAAGACCCCTATTGACAAAAAAATCAATACCTCTTGTCAAAAAAGTCATGATGGTATTGACGAAAAGGTCAATAATAATAATAAATATAATAATAAATATGATAGTAATATGTATTTATGTAAAAAAGAATCAATAAAAGAATTTTATAAATTATATCAATCTAATATAGGTGCAGTTAATGGGTTAATAGAAGAGCAAATTATAAAATGGTCAGAGCTCATAGAAGTTAGTTTATTTAAAAGAGCTATAGAGATATGCACTAATAGAGGGAATTTAAATTTAGGATATTTAAAAGGAATAATAAAAAAATGGATAGAATCGGATATAACTACTTTAGATGAATTAGAATCATATAAACTTAAACACAATATTAAAAATAAATTTACCAAAAGGATACATAATTTTAATAATAAAAATTCAAAGATAAAGTTAAATCCTAAAATTCATAATTTTAATGGAAGTTACAATTTTATGAAATATGGAGAATATGAATTAGAAAAAATGTTATTGGATAGACAAAAACAAAAATTTAAATAATGGTGGAACTGATTGAGGAGGCTTATACTCCTAAAAAACAAAAATGTATGCAGATCATAAGTTACAACAGAAGGTTTCACACAAAGTATGGGGGTATTTATGGATAAAAAAGAATTATTAAAAAATGTTGAACTAAGATTACAGAATTATAAATTTTTAGAAATGCAAATAAATAATATAGAGTTAGATATAAAGAAAGTGAAAATGGAATATAGAGGTTGTGGAGCTATAAATTACTATGAAAGAACAGGAGCAACTAACAATATATCTCGAACTGTAGAAAATGAGGTTATTGCTAAAGATAAAAAAATAGAGAAATTAATGCAAAATAAGGCAGATAAGGAAATTGAAAAGCAAAAAATAGAAAATGCATTAAGTTGTTTGGATGAGTTTGAGATTTCATTTTTTGAACTATTATATTGTAGTAAGTTTAAAACTACAATTCCAAGTGTAGCTCTAAAACTTCATATCGACAGAAGTCATGGTTATAGAGTTAGAGAAATTATAGTACATAAAATAATGAATATGTTATATACATAATAACTTTATAGTGAATTACTATTAATCAATGCTTAAAAATGAGACGATTTTGATACGAATTGGAGACGGGTTTGAGATTTTTTAAATGAAATAAATGATATTATAGTAGTATAAGAAATTAGGACAAATCAATTTCTTACTACCTCATAATCCCCTTTTATATATAATTGCATGATTACAAATCATGAAAACATGAGGAGATAGTTTAATATATAATAAAAAAGCTAGGTTTAATATCTAGCTTTTTTATTGTAAAGAACTTGAAATGTTGAGAAATGTATAATCATTCGAGTCAAGCTGTAACACTAACACATATATGTATAGACTAGGACCGGATGAATAAAGCATATACAACATTTATATATTTTTAGTATAAAAATATTTTATTAACGAGTGGTACTCTCATTATCTTATAAGAAGTTCTTATTGAACTATAGAATCAAATGAGTTGACAATTTAAATCAACCTAAGGAGAAGATATGAATGAAGAAGTAAAAGAACATCTATTAGATGTACATGAAAAGCGCATAAACAATCATTCAGATAGAATAGATAAATTAGAGCAACAACAGTGCGAATTGAAAGTACAAATTCAAAATTTAGTTAAAAGTATCGATGGACTTACAACTTCTATCAAATGGGCTTTAGGATTATTTGCAGGAAGTTTTGTTGGGTTCTTTTTTTATGCAGTACAAAATTATTTATTTAAATAAAAGGAAATGTTATGAATGAAAACAATAGGTGAAATTTTAATCAGATTAAAAAATACAGGAACTATAGTAGCTATATCAAGTGCCGCTATAATGATTGCTACAAATTTAGGGTTTAATATTGATAGTGAAAAGGTACTGTATATAATAAATACACTATGCTCAGTTGGTGTAACATTAGGAGTTTTAAACAATCCTACAACTCCTGGACTTGATAATCCAGTGAAAAATAAATAAGCTTTAATTAATTATAGATATAGTTATTAATACTACTATTGGATATACATACAAGTATTAAACATCATAATTATAATTAAGTATTTAAAGGCAATAAAAAAGACTAAGTTAGTCTTTTTTATTGCCTTTTTAAATAAATAACATAAAATTTTAGGAGGAATGTATTATGGCAAATGTAACATATCAAGTATATGTAGGAGGCAGATGGCTTCCTAATGTAACAAATTTAAATGATTATGCAGGAATTTATGGTAAACCAATACAAGCAGTATACGCTAGTCTTAGCAGTGGAAGTATACAATATAGAACACGTACTATAAATGGATCTTGGCTTCCATGGGTAAGTGATAGAAGTGATTATGCAGGAATTTACGGAAGAAATATAGATGGATTACAAATGAAGATTACTGGATTACCAGGATGTGATGTAAGATATAGAGCATATGTAGGAGGCAGATGGCTTCCATGGGTTACTGGAACTTCAGATTATGCTGGATTAAATGGACAAACAATATCAGGAATACAAGTAGAAATAGTTTCAGGTGGTGGAAGTGGCGAAACTGGTGGAGATAAACCTAATCCGATTCCAGGTGGAACTGCTGGGTCTAAGGCAAGTGCTAATATAATTTATTACATTAAAGGTATAGAAGGGTTTGCTCCAAACTACTATTCAGACTCAGTTGGAGTTAGAACGCTTGGATACGGAATGACTGGAAGTGAGTTAAATGGAGTATCTACTCCTTTAAGTGAATCAACTGGAACAAAATATTTAGCTAATAACTTAAATAATAACTATTACTCTAAAGTATTAAATATCGTTAAATCTAAAGGAGTTTCTAATCCTAAACAACGAGAAATTGATGCATTTTCATCTTTTGCATATAACTTAGGAGTAGGGGCTTTTTCAAGTTCTACATTGTTGAAAAAATACGCTGCAGGAGAGAGAGGAGAATCAATTCACCAAGAATTTAAAAGATGGGTACATGCTGGAGGTCAAGTTTTAAATGGATTGGTTAGACGTAGAGAAGAAGAGTGGAATATTTTCAGTGGTAGTAGCACTAAAGTAGGAGGTTGGAATTGTCCCCCTTCAATAAGCATAATAGGTGGCAGAGGAACTATAACTGACAACAATGGATATGGATCTAATCCATATTAAATATTTTTAGACATTGGAATAGATAAAATAATTTATAGAAAATTAATAACGATGCAATGTGATAATAATTCTAAATATATCCTTGTAAGTGAATTACCAATGTAGATAGTGCCACTATTAGATAAACATATAGTAGTAAATATCATAGTTGTAATCAAGAATTTAAAGGCAATAAAAAAGACTAAGTTAGTCTTTTTTATTGCCTTTTTAAATAAATAACATAAAATTTTAGGAGGAATGTATTATGGCAAATGTAACATATCAAGTATATGTAGGAGGCAGATGGCTTCCTAATGTAACAAATTTAAATGATTATGCAGGAATTTATGGTAAACCAATACAAGCAGTATACGCTAGTCTTAGCAGTGGAAGTATACAATATAGAACACGTACTATAAATGGATCTTGGCTTCCATGGGTAAGTGATAGAAGTGATTATGCAGGAATTTACGGAAGAAATATAGATGGATTACAAATGAAGATTACTGGATTACCAGGATGTGATGTAAGATATAGAGCATATGTAGGAGGCAGATGGCTTCCATGGGTTACTGGAACTTCAGATTATGCTGGATTAAATGGACAAACAATATCAGGAATACAAGTAGAAATAGTTTCAGGTGGTGGAAGTGGTGGAAATACATCTTCTAAGCAACAGGCTGTAGTAAATTCAGCAAGAAAACTAATTGGGAAACCATATGTTTATGGAGGAAATTACCCTCCATTAGGAAATGATAGAGGAACTGATTGTTCTGGTTTAATGCAATTTAGTTATAACGATATAGGAATAAGAATAAGTAGAACTACATCTACGCAAATAAATGAAGGTGTAGCAGTTTATGAAAATAATCTACAACTTGGAGATTTAGTTTTCCCACAAAGCTCACATGTTTTTATGTACTCAGGTGAAAAAGATGGAAGACATATGTGTGTCGAAGCTCCTCATACTGGATTAAATATTAGAGAGCGTAGTTTTACATGGACAAGTGGAACAAGGGCTAGAAGAATTTTATAACATAGTTTGACCCAATCTATTAAATATTTTTATATATTGAAATAGATAAGACAATTTATAGAAAATCAACAGGCATAAAATATGATAATAAGCCTATATATCCTATTAAGTGAATTAGAGATATAGTTATTGAGACTATTGTATAGATACCCTAGTAGTAAACATTATAATTATAATCAAAATTTAATGGAGCAATAAATAAGACTGAATTTAGTCTTTTTTTATTGCCTTTTTTAAGTAAAATAAAATTTTAGGAGGGTTCAAAATGCTAGATATAAAAAGAAAAATAAGTCCATATAATCACTATGAAGGAAATGATATAAAATATATTGTGGTACATTATACTGGAAATATAAATGACACCGCTAAAAATAATGCAGATTATTTCAATAGAGGTAATAGAAATGCATCAGCACACTATTTTGTAGATGATAATGAAATCTACCAAGTTGTAGAAGATTACAATGGTGCTTGGCATTGTGGAGATGGTAATAATAAATATGGAATTAATAATAAGAATTCTATAGGTATAGAAATGTGTGGAACTAACAATGGAAATATATCAGAAAAAACAATAGAAAATACTTTAGAGTTAACAAAATACATTATGGAAAAATATGCTGTAGACACAGACCATGTTGTAAGGCATTATGATGCATCAAGAAAAAATTGCCCTTCTGCTTTTAGTTCTGATAATTGGGCTAGATGGTGGAACTTTAAAGAAAGATTATCAAATACTTCAGTAACTAAAGGTATTAATGTTATTTATCAAGTATATTCAAATGGAAGATGGTTACCTGATGTAACTAATTTAGAAGACTATGCAGGCATATATGGAAATCCAATACAAGCTATATACGCTAATTTAAGTACAGGTAGTATAAAATATAGAACTCATACAAAGGATAGATGGTTACCTTGGGTTACAGACCGTCAAGATTATGCAGGAATATTAAATTCTAATGTAGATGGCTTACAAATGCAATTAATTGGACTAGATAACTATAGTGTTGAGTATAGAGCATATGTAGAAGGAAAATGGCTTGCTTGGGTGTCTGATTTAAATGACTATTCTGGTATCTATGGTAAGTATATAGAAGGAATACAAGTTCAAATTATAAAAAAATAAATCAATAAACTAGGTTATAAAACTAAAAAGGAATATACAAATTTTTAGTTTTATCCTATACGCGATATAGTGATAATTCTAAGAATCAACTTTGAAAATAATGTTAATTCACATAAATTAACATTATTTTCAAAGTATTAGAACAAATTCGAGTTTCATAGACTTAAATGGAAAATTATGTTAAAATTTGGAAAAAGAAATTGGAAATTAGAGAACACAAGCAAGGAGTATAATAAGTTTGGAGACTTGCTATGGGAAGGAATTCACCTTTATTGGAGAATCAAAAATTTTCTATACGGGGTTTTAAATACATGGGACTATAAATTCAAAGAATTAAGTCGCTTATAAGGTTTGACACATAGAAAATGGTTTTGAATATTCTATTTATGGAGTTAAGAAATCAATTTTAAAACCAAAGCTTTTCAACTAAACATTAAACATAGTATTTTAATTTAGATATTATGGAAAGTGAATAAAAGCATATGAAAATTATAATCGTACTGATGAAAAATATGATAGAAAAAATAAAAGTAGACATAAGAAATAAAGAGGGCTTAATTAAAAAACAATAAGAACTTTGTTAAAAAATAAGTGCAATGGAAAAAGGGTCTTTATAAATATTTGGGGTTTGAGGTTATGCAAGAAACTAACAATAGCCTCATTAGTATCAATAACAAAGGGTAATATATTTAAAAATTATCCATATGAGTTATTAATTGTTAATTAAATTTTTAAAGATATCATAGAATTTTATCCTAACTATTTAGTGAATTTATTGTAGTGACTTGATTATACCAAATTAGCGTGGAAAATTCTTTGAAATACATGCAAATTAAACTTCGAATTTAAACATGTTTCGAGTTCTGCAATTTGTCAATATAATTTAAATAAAATAAGGGGGGTTATGTTATGACAATTTTTGCTTTATTTTTTATTTTTTTATTTTTTATTTTCTGTGTAAAAAACGAAAACTTAATACTTCAATATGAACAACTTGATTCTAATTATTAATTCAGGGGTAGTATCAGGAAAATGCACATTAAGGCAATGTTGAGTGATTTCATATATATTATTAATAAATCAATAAACTTTGAAATGATTCAACAATATATGATGATTTTTGGACTAAAAAAATAATATTATTGAAGTTGAGTTATACTTCATATAAAATAATAAAAATTCTATAAATTGTGTTTATTTGAACTAGTTTTATGAAAACTCTATTTTAATTTTGTTCAACTTATGCAATGTGCATTTCCCAGAAACTATCACATAGCCGTCAACCTAAAGGATGATAGAATCTCAAAAGGATTTTGACGGTTTATTTTGTTAAAATTTAAGCTAATATGAATGATTAATTTAGCATATATTTTAATCTTTTGTTTTTTGAACACACTAAAAAGAACTTAGGAAATTTGTGAACAAATTTAATATTAAGATGCAATTTTTTCTATTTAATATGGTTTAAATTTAATAAACTTTAAGGTATCAATAACTATTTTTTTATAAAAATAATTATAGTATCCTATCACATAAATAAAAAAGAATGTATAATTTGAAGTTAATTATATTCAATAAATACATCCTTTTAATTCTTATTATTCAATTCATATATATTTGAACTAAGTGAATTTATACTAGTACTAAAATTTTCAAGTTTACCCTCTATCCTAATTAACAAGTACATTGTAACTATAGCAGGGAACCCTAAATTTGACACTAGAGTCATTAAATCTAGTTTCTATCGAGTTTCATTCCTTCAATTAAACTTTAAAATTGATTAGAACGCCTCTTAGAAGTTCAAAGAGACGTTCATGTATAAGGCATATCCAGTAGTTGCAGTTTGAACTCCTTTTGATTCTAAAGCTGTTTCAAGTTCTTCTCCGAATCTAGTCGAAAATACATTTTTAGCAACTATTTGGTAAATAGCCTCTTTTATTTTTGAGGCAGTTATATCTTCTTTAGAATATGATACAAACAAGCTTACTTTTCTTCCAAGAGATGTAGAGAAAACTAGTTTCTATATTTCTCTTTTTTTAATCCCCCCTTTCTTGTTTTATTTAAGTAACAGGACACGAGCATTTTCCGAGTGAACGTTGACGACATGAAGTGATTCGTATACGTAGTCGTTCAAGCGAATCGAATTTTAATTTGCTTGTGTTAATTCTGCATTAAAAAATATTACGTTTAAATTGAAATTGAATTATATATAATGTTATAATAATGCTAAATAAAATTAATATTAATTTATAAATAATTTATTTATAAATTATTTAAATAAGGTGGTATTTATGAAAATATGTTCATTTTTCAATGTTAAAGGTGGAGTTGGAAAAACAACTCTTACAATACTTACAGCTATGAAATTGAGTAAAGAAGGAAAAAAAGTTTTGCTAATAGATTCAGATACACAAGCAAATTTAACTCAATTTTTATACAAAGTTGTTCATGATGATAAGACATTATTTCAAATGTTAACAGAAAATACAACTGCAAAAGAAGTAATATTAAAATCACCTGTAGAGGAATTTAAAAATATAGATATAATACCAAGTGATATTAGCTTAAGCGTTTTATCCGAATATTTATCAACTCAAATGGGAAGAGAAAGAGCTGTATGGAGATGGTTTAAAAATAATATAGATGATATAGAAAAGTATGATTATATATTTGTAGATTTATCACCATCTTATGATCTTATAGCTAGAAACTTTATGTTAATATCGGATTCTATAATTACACCTATTGAGTACCAAGATATTGCATCAATAAGAGGTTGTGAACTATTTTATCAAAAGTTCAAACAAGATTTAGAGTTTTTAGATATTAAATCAAATACTAAAAGAGCTGTAGTTATAAATTCATATACAACTAGAAAATTAAGTACAGGAGATTTGTTTAACTCTTATTTAGATAAATTTGAAAATATAAGAAAAGATTTATTACAAGCTAGAATAAGCGAAACAACAGTTGTGAGAAATGCTATTTTAAATAAAATGGATTTAGAAGATTATTGTAGGAAAATCAAAAAAGCCCATAAAGTTAGAAGTGACTTCAATGAGTTTATAGAAGAATTAAAGGCTAAGGAGGTTTTATAGATGGCTTTAGATATATTTAAAGAAGATGTATCAGATATAAAAATAAGAAAAAATGATTATCAAAACAAAGTGGATTCAATTATAGAAGATACTTTAGACATAGATATTGATGGTGTAAATTTACTTGATATGAAAGAAGAAAAAAAAGTAAAAAAAAATACCTCTTACAATTTACTTAGAAGAAGAAGAATTAGAAATATTAAAATCTGTATGTGTGCTAAAAAATACAACAGTTCAAAAGACAATAGGTAATTTAATAAAAAGTACTGTAAACACTACCAAAGCAAATTTACCTAGTGATTTCAATATACATGACATGGTTAAAAAATATGATAAAGATAATAAAGTAAAAAATAAAAATAATGTTTGAATAATTTAAATATAATTTATTCAAACATTATTTTAAAATTTTGAATGGTTTTTGATTATAACTAAGAGATCTTAAGTTAGAATTAAAAAAATAGGTGCGATGAAAAATAGCTCTTTATAAATATGTGGTTTTTGTATAAATGATCTTTATAGTTTAAATAGTTTACTTGGTAGGATTATTATATTATTTGTAGAATATCCTTATAACTAAGTTTTTTATAGGAGGATATTTTTATGGATTTAAAAATGAGTGATCTACCTCCACAATTTGAAAATATAGCTATAGAAATTGGAATTGATAGAGTTAAGGCTTTATTTAAAGAATTTGGGGGAACATCTGTGTACTTTCCTACTGAAAAGATGATATATAAAGAAGCTCGTGATAGAGAAATTATAGAAGAGTTTAATGGATTTAATATAAGAGAATTAGCTAGCAAGTATAGAATGTCTGAAAGTTACGTTAGAGCTATTATTCGAAAAAATAAATAATAAAGTTGAATTTTGAGTAACGGGACACGAGCTTGCCGAGTGGACGTTGACGACATGAAAGTATTGAATTTTTATAATTTCAATTGTATTATTAGGACTTAAATAAAGTTTTAGACTTTTAACAAAATATTAATAAAAAGAGCTCCATAATCTATTTCTAGATATGGAGTTTTTTCTATTTACAAGTAGTTAACAAGCTAAATAACAATATTAAAAGATTAAAGAGAATAATTAAAAATACTTGTAAATTACTAAAAAATAAAGTTAATGTATTTAAAATTTAAAACTATTAATTTAGAATTAACTTAAAAAATAAAGTTTCAAAAATAGAAACAAGTGAACTTATTGAAATGTAGCAATTTAAATAAGTTCACTTGTTTTTTATTATGACTATTCCCTAAATGCAAATTTTAGAACTAGTTAAGAGAGTTTAGGCTCAAATAACCACTTATTGACAATAAAACTTGGCAAAGGGGATGCGTGAAAATGAAAAAAGAAGATATACTTAGAAAAAGTC
Source organism: Paraclostridium sp. AKS73 (assembly GCF_025671395.1). Taxonomy (NCBI): domain Bacteria; kingdom Bacillati; phylum Bacillota; class Clostridia; order Peptostreptococcales; family Peptostreptococcaceae; genus Paraclostridium; species Paraclostridium sp. AKS73. Next base: position 21,105 of record NZ_JAIXHU010000048.1, read on the forward strand.
GTGAAGAAAATAAAAATGGTGATGAACGGGAATTAAAAATTCAAGAACGTAGTGAAAGTAATGCCTTTAATGTGATACTTGGAGTATTTGGATTACTAACAATAATTGCTTTTATACTAAAATATTTTATGGGACACTCTGATATTAATATAGATTACTTTTCACTTGTACTTCTAATAGGAATAGGTAGCAAAAGTGCGATAGAATATTTTTACGATAGAGAAAAAAAGATATATTTAATTTTAAGTATGATAATAGGTATTGGAGCTTTAACAGAAATTTTAGCTATGCTTGAGGTGATTTAATATGGAAACTTCACTAACCTTATATAATAACTTAAAACAAATTAGAAAAGAAAAAGGAATATCTCAAAGAGAGCTAGCAGAGCTTGTTGGAGTTTCAAGAAATACTATAAGTTCAATTGAGACAGGTCAATTTAATCCAACAGCTAAACTAGCCTTAATTTTATGCATTGCTTTAGATAAAAAGTTTGAGGATTTATTTTATTTTGACTAAAGTATAAGTATACTAATCCTTAAAAACTTGTTTAAAGTACTAGTAAAAATGCCCTTAAAATCCATTTGTTTGGATTCTAAGGGCATTAACTTTATTCAAAATACATAACTAGAGTCTCTAAACTAAAATTTTAAGATTAGTTGAATTTTAACTGATCAAATAATTTATTGAATAATTTATGTTTGTAGTCTTTTAATTTTGATAAATCGTGGTTTTAGAATATATTCCTATGATAATTAAACAAATACCTAATCCAGAAAATAACCCTTTTATGAAACTAGGCAAAGCATTAAAATTATTTAAAAAAGGAAAAGTTAAATTAAGTAATACTCCTATAGAAATATAAATATTATGATTTTTCATCATTTTCACCCCTTATATATTTAATAAACGCAAAGCTATTTTAACATATAAAATTAAAAAAACTTTAAAATTAGACTAAAATGACTTTGAGTTTGAGTGAAATAGTAAATTTTGAATTATAATCTAAAAACTTGTTTAAAGAGTACTAGTAAAAATGCCCTTAGAATCCATCTATTTGGATTTTAAGGGCATTAACTTTATTCAAAATACATAACTAGTCTCTAAACTAAAATTTTAAGACTTATTAAATTTATGATACAGTAATTTTTTAATAAATAGAATTATGCATTTGCTAAAAATCCATTAATAAAGCCAATGAAAAAAGGAATGGCAACTCCTATGACAGTTAGGATAATTCCTGTTTTTTGAGTTGAATTCAAACGAGCAAAATTATTTTTAAAACCTATAAATAGAAAAATTACACCTAAAAAACTTATAAAACTTCCTAGAGTATATAAAATGTCCATAACTTCACCTCTCATATATTATTTAATAAACTCAAAAACTATTTTAACATAACATTGGAATAATTTTACATATAACAAAATGTGTAAGTTCAAACAATACTTTAAAAACACATTTAAAGATTTCTAGTAAAAAAGAGTATCTTTTGAAAAATTCAACAGATACTCTTCCTATTTCTTATTATTCAATTCATATATATTTGAACTAAGTGAATTTATGCTAGTACTCAAATTTTCAAGCTTACCTTCTATTCTAATTAACAAATACATTGTAACGATAGCTGGGAAACCTAAATTTGACACTAGAGCCATTAAATCTAGTTCCATCGAGTTATTCCTCCAATTAAACTTTTAAATTGATTAGAACGCCCCTCAGAAGTTCAAAGAGACGTTCCATGTGTTACTATATAACTAAGTCATATCCAGTAGTTGCAGTTTGAACTACTTTTGCT